>JAQWBI010000023.1 GCA_028706475.1 Candidatus Cloacimonadota bacterium | reverse complement strand
AACTCCACCTCCTTTATCCCATAGGCTGGATTAACCATCGTTCTGTATGACAATAACTTATCCATCGTTCTCCTCTGTACTATCTTCAACGGACTTGCCTGTATACTTAAAAGGGTGACTCTCCAAAAGTGTCTTAAAAGTGCTTCAGAATTGTGATACGCTCCTTCTCCCTGTCTTGAAAGCGTTAATCACTTCTTCATCATCCCTTAATCAAGTCTTAATTATTAACGCTTAATTAAGGCTTGATGAACGCCTGATTAAGACTGTGAAGAGGGGAAGGAGGACACAAAAAAGCGCATCGAGGTGATGCGCTTCATAAGAAGTTCTGTGTTATTTAGGCCAATCCGGGAATAGCACCGGAGATCAAGAAGCATGCAGCGAAGGCAACGATGGCATAGAGTTCCGGAAACACTCCGAGGATGAGTGTTTTGGAAAATACATCATTACCAGAGCCCAAGCTTTCGATGCCATTGGCAACAATCTTTGCTTGTTGGATGGCAGAAATCATTCCCACGAATCCCATGATCAGACCGGCCCCAAAAATGGCGCTGGCTTGAAGCATGTTTATCTGAGGAGTGATGTGACCATTCAGAATGAAGAATGCTCCAAATCCGTAGAGACCCTGTGTGCCGGGCAATGCGGAAAGGATCATACAGTTTGCGAAAATATCATCGCGCTTTTTCATGGCACCAACTGTTGCGCTGCCACCGATAACCGTTCCCATAGCGCTGCCGATACCGGCGAGAGCGACCATCAGGAAGATTCCGATCCAGGCAAGGAAAAAAGCCAAATTTCCGCCCGCCATGGCAGTCACTGTGGTTTGAGCTACTGTGTTTAAGGTATCCGGGTTCATTAAACCTCCTATAAATTTACCTTAGTATTCTTTGAAAATGGTTTATACTCCATGCCGGGTCCTTCGAACGCGGCGTTCTTAAAGAATTCAACGAATGTGAGACGTAATGGATGCACAAAGCCGGAAAGCGCGCCCAACGCCAGGTTTAGGGAGTGGCCACATAGCATGAAGATAATGAATATCGCAGGTCCGACAATCGGAATACCGGACATCTGGGCACCGATGCTATTTACCACGAAACCAAGTATTGCACTGGATACACCAAGTGCGAAGAGGCGGATATAGCTGAGGATATCTCCAAAGAACCCGGTTACAATGTTGTAGAGCAACCAAAGACCGCCTGCAATGTTTACAAGCGGGTTTTTCCCCGGCTTGTTGAAGAGTAGGATCAGAGCCAAACCGACCCAGATGGGGTATTTCAGATATGGCTGAACTGCAGAGATATCCGTTCCCAGCTGTTGAGCGCCATAAACTGCGATTGTCGCAATAAACAGAAAAGTACCAAAATTACTAAGTCCGTGAACAGGGCCGGATTGATGAATCTTCTTGATGGTAGCTATGGATATTCCGAACAGGATCTGGATTACACCCAGCAGTAGAGCGAAATTGAAGATCTGGTCATTGTTCCGGATCAATATCTTTTCTCCGATAGCAGGGATCTCTTTCAGGTCATAGCCCAACATTGAGCCCATCACCCAACCCATTATGATGGAAGATATTCCAAAGAACATCCCCAGTGTCAACATTCCCTTTATGGTATTATCCTTGATCTTTGCTCTTAAGACAAATGTAATGATGATCAGAACTATGCCATAAGCGATATCGGCGTTACAGAAGCCATAGAAAAGCATGAAGAAGGGTGCCATAAAGGGAGTGAGATCAAATTCATTGTATTTGGGCAGCATATACATCTTTGTGATGGGTTCAAAGAGACGATTGAACCAGTTGTTCTTGAGGCTGATCGGCGGGTTATCATCTTCCTTTGGATCTATCTCGAAATGAATAATATCCTGCGTTTTTACAAATTCCTTCATGTCTGCTTCTTTGCTAACCGGAATCCAGCCGCTAATGATGCGCAAATGGTCGTCGGCTTCACTGAGAGCTTGTAGACTGGCATCTTCATAGGCATACTCGTTGCTAATCCGTTGTATCTCTTTTTGGAATACCTCTGTGGCGACTTTCGCTATGGAACTGAAATACTCATCTATGGCGGCAATGCGATTGTCGCAATCATCTTGTTCTTGTTCCAGTTCAAACAAGCTTCTGTTGTGAAACGAGAATCTGTCTGCTTCGAGAGTGGGAGCTTCTCCTAGATGTAATAGTAAGAAATATAGAATCCCGGATCGTTCGCTGATGATGTGGATACAATGTTCCTGTTGCCATTCTGGTTTGAAGTGGTTTTTCAGACATTGATAGAATTCCAGTCGCACACCATTATCCAGTAGCTTTCTAGCCAATTCATATTCGAAGTGTCCCCATGGTTGAAGATCAAAAATCTGCTTACGCAGAACTTCGCGTTTGCGTAGCAAGCTGTCTTTATCCTCACGGGCTTTATTGATTTGATTCAAAAGGGCCTTGGTGGGCAGGTTTGTGGTGGTTTTACTCTCGCTATCCTCAATCTTGGACAGGAACTTCAGAGCTTCGCTGTAATCATCCAGCAAATCCCTGTTTTGAAGAAGGGTTTCAGACTTTTCGTCTGTAGAGCGAATGATGTGTACCATGCCCAGTTCCTGCAGTCTCGAAAGAAAACCAGGATACTCTCTATGATAGAGTACGAAGGTATATTTCTTCATTTTCTCGATCATTTGAGTTCCTCCAGTCTGTCCTTAAGGATTTTCTGCGCTGCCTTACTAAGGTTTTCTTCGTCTTCTAAAAAGCGCTTAATTTTCAGGATTCCTTCTTCAAAAGCTGGAATCTGCACTTTTTCATAGAGATTAACCTTCTGTGTGGTCTTCTTCCTTACTTGTTCCAAGATATGCATCTTGCGGATAAAGAATTCCCGCTCAATCTGAAGACGGGAGAGATCCTTCAATAGCACTATGCCGTCCAGATACCAACTGGGAGCGGTGAACAGATTGAAGTCTTTGATCTCGTAACTGATATCTTCCAGGAGTGGGGTTTTTACTCCAGCGATTTTACGGGTTTTGATCTGGACTTCTTTCACAGAGATCAGATCCGGATCAAACTCGCCCCAGAGTTTCATGAAGACATCCAGTTCCTGCGTACGTTGGCGGATCTTTTCATCCAGTTCAGCAGCTTTATCGCGTGCTTTCTTTACTTCCACCCGCAGGGCCGATTCCTTGTTCTTCAAGGTTGGCAGCGCTTTCTGCCTTACTCCCAGCTGTTTGATGAGTTGTAGCTGAGAGATTTTATTGTATTGAAATTTCAGATTCATGCCTTCTTCCAATAGATACTCATGAATTCGTCTTTAATTCCAATTTCCTGCTTGCTAAAGTATTTCTGGAAGAGAGTCCAGGCCGTATCAAGCATGGTGTCTGTATCGATGTTTACGTCTATTGCCAAAATCTCATTGGAATACTCCTTGGCAAAATCCAACACACGCTCGTCATAATCCGAAAGGTCAAAGCCATTTTCCAGCTTGGTCTTGGCATTTGCCGCATCAGCATAGAGGCGAACAGCAGTGTTCATCACTTGCGGGTGATCGGCTCTCGTCTTTTTGCCTATAACAAGTTGCTTCAAACGAGAGAGAGAGCGGAAGGGATCAACGATGGTTTTGGAAATGTCTGTATCGCGCTTTAGGAAAAGCTGTCCTTCAGTAATATAACCTGTGTTATCCGGGATGGCGTGAGTGATGTCGCCTCCGGAAAGGGTAGTTACTGCGATGATCGTTATCGATCCACCACCCGGGAATTGCACTGCCTTCTCGTAGAGCTTGGCCAGATCACTGTAGAGCGAACCAGGCATGGAGTCCTTTGACGGGATCTGATCCATACGGTTCGACACTATGCTGAGAGCATCGCAGTAGAGGGTCATATCGGTAAGCAACACCAATACTTTCTCATTGTTCTCTGTGGCAAAGTATTCAGCGGCAGTAAGTGCCATATTCGGTACTAAAAGACGCTCAACAGTGGGATCTTCGGTAGTGTTCACAAAGGAGATGATGCGGTCGATTACACCGGCATTTTCAAAGGCGTGTTTATAGAATAGATAATCATCGTTCGAAAGACCCATACCACCAAGGATGATTTTATCGCTTTGAGCACGCAGAGCAACCATCGCCATCACTTCGTTGTAGGGTTGGTCGGGGTCGGCAAAGAAGGGGATTTTTTGTCCGGTAACCAGGGTGTTGTTCAAGTCTATGCCGGCTATACCGGTGGCAATGAGCTCTGAGGGCTGTTTGCGGCGAACTGGGTTCACTGAAGGTCCGCCAATTTCTATCTCTTGACCTTGAACTTCAGGGCCACCATCGATGGGGTCGCCATAAGCGTTGAAGAATCTGCCTGCAAGTTCCGGGCCTACTCTCAGGGAAGGGGCTTTGCCGAAGAATACTACTTCGGCGTCTGTTCCGATACCTTCAGTACCAGCGTAGATCTGTAAGGTTACATTGTCATCTACGATTTTTACGACCTGAGCCAGGCGTCCGGCAACAGTCGCTAGTTCCTCGTTTCCTACTCCCGTGGCATGAACTGAGCAAGTTGCTTTTGTGATCTGGTTTAGCTTGGTGTATATCTTCTGAAATGCTTGTGTTGCCATTATTTTGCGCTCCTTTCATCAACTGCTTTGTGAAGCTCTGCTTCATAACCCTTGAAATTGCTGCTATCAAACTCCACATAGTTCATTTGTTTGCAGATGTTTATTAGCTTCACATAATATGGCATTACTTCTTCGAAGGATTCAAATACGAAATCCTTGGCACAGATATCCAGAATGAGTTCCAACATGTATTTCTGGCGGGGCATGGGAGTGGAAGAATCCACTGCGTCAAATCCATCCTGCTGTAGGATTACTCTGTCTACCATCTCACTCTTCCAGTATTTGTCGTGGTAAGAAAGCGGTACGCCGTCATCGCCCAGAATGTTTATCTGTTCCTGAGCTTCACGACCGCGCAAGAGAAGGTCTTTGGCGTGTAGTACATCTTCTACCCAGGTAGGATGGACATTTTGGTTCAAATACTCCATTACTTCGGGATATTCCAAATACTTACTGTAAGAATCTATGGGGTCCACAGCTGGATAACGTTTGCTGTCTGCACGGGCTTGGGACAGTGCATAGAAACACCGAGCAGCTTTCTTCGTGGATTCTGTAACAGGTTCTTTAAGGTTTCCACCAGCGGGAGACACGGTTCCAATGAAGGTGATCGAACCGGTTTCTCCGCTTTTGAGGTGTACAAAACCAGCTCTGGAATAGAATCCGGAGACTATGGCGGGAAGGTCCATGGGGAAAGCATCCGGGCCAGGAAGCTCTTCCATCCGGTTACTCATTTCACGTAATGCCTGCGCCCAGCGGGAAGTGGAGTCAGCTAAAAGCAGAACTTTCAAGCCCATATTACGATAGTATTCGGCGATGGTCATAGCAGTGTAAACTGAGGCTTCACGAGCCGCAACCGGCATATTTGACGTATTACAGATGATGATGGTGCGCTCCATAAGCTTACGGCCAGTACGAGGATCGTCCAGTTCGGGGAATTCCACAAACATTTCCACTACTTCATTGGCGCGTTCTCCACAGGCGGCAAAGATGATCATATCTGCGTCTGCGTTCTTGGAAATTGAGTGTTGCAGCACGGTTTTGCCCGCGCCGAAAGGACCAGGAATAAAGCCAGTTCCGCCTTCAACCATTGGGTTCAAGGTATCCAGAGTACGGACTCCGGTTTCCATCAATTTGAAAGGACGTGGTTTTTCGACATAGCTTTTGATGGGTATCTTCACCGGCCAACGCTGGATCATGTTCAGATTAATATCATTGCCCTCTTTATCGGTAATGGTGGCGATGGTATCGGTAATCTTGTATGTACCTTTTGCAGCGATCGTCTTGATCTTGTATTCGCTGCTCAGACCGAAAGGAACCATTATCTTGTGGGATATCCAGGTTTCAGGTACACTGCCCAACCAGTCCCCTCCGGATACAGTATCGCCTTGTTTAGCAATGGGAGTAAACTCCCAGGTGCTTTCTTCATCCAGAGGATCAGTGTATTCGCCACGAGTGAGAAAAATGCCTTTCATCTTATTGAGGTCGTTCTGCAATCCATCATAGTTTTTGGAGAGCATTCCGGGGCCTAATTTCACTTCCAGCATGTGCTCAGTGAATTCAACTTCATCTCCGGGACGCAAACCGCGAGTACTCTCAAACACTTGAGTATAAGCGGTATTACCAAGCACTTTAATTACTTCTGCCATCAGTTTCACACCACCCAGATTGATGTAGCAGATCTCGTTTTGGGATACCGGACCTGATACTTCCACCTGTACGAGGTTTTCGATAATCGCTTTCACTATACCTTTGGTCATCGTGATACCTTCTATTTTTGCTTTATTTTTATACTGAAATCTTCAGGGAATTCAAAGCTGTTTTCCAGCTTGTTCAGTGTGTCGTGAAATACTTCTTTGCCCAGTTCAGTGTCTGCTTTCAGCCATCTGTAAATGATGCGAAGCTTACTGTAATAACCCAATAAACGATCCACATTGAAGTAATCGAAGAAGTTCTGCTCGTCGATCCATTTATTGCGCAACACATCATAGCCCCGTTCCCGGTAGAGGATGTTATTTTGTTCCCAAATCCGCTGTAGAGCATCGAAAAGAGGATGCTCTTTGCCTAGACCGAAGTCTGCTGCATGACTATGAGCCAGTTGTTTTACGGTATCGTCATCTCCAATCAGGTATTTGGCATAATCCAGCTCATGATTGCGTCCGTTAATTGCCGCAAGGATGTTTTTGATGTTACGCTCCAGTTCAAACCAATCCCGGATGAAGCGATTGGAGTGATGGGCACAGAAATTGAAGAAGCCGCGTAGCATTGTATGCTCGGCAAGCAGGAAGGAGGGTAGATCTTCAGGCATCAAAAACTCGGAAACAGAATCCAGAACAAATTGCGGTAGGTGCTGATACTCTGATGGCGTCTCCAAATTGTTTCTCTCCAAACGGTGCTTTACAAAAGCGATGAATTCCTGCCAGTATTCATTGGAGTATAGTCCTTCGGAGTCGAAATCATGGTCATGATGGTAGATGGTCTTCAATAGATTTGCGAGATCTTCAGGCAAGTGTAAGATATTTATCAGTTGATAATCTCCTTCGCTTAGTTGAGCCTTCGCTTCATCCCGAAACTGAGCAGGACTATAGGCCAGTTTACTGTCCTCCATCGAGATGGAAGGTAAACCGGCAATAAAGTAGTAATACTGCTTTGCCATAATCAACTATTGAAGAGGATCTTGGCTGTGCGGGGTCTTAAATAACTTTTGAAAAGCTCAGCGAAATCCTGATCGGTAAAACTGAGCTTGTAGCTGCCGTCCTGGGGAGAGATGCAGAAGCCAGCTTTTAATTGAGGAGAAAAGTCAATTTCTATCTTGTTGTCGAAGGCAGTCTTCAAAGAAGCAATAAAGCCTTCATCCAATTTGCCCTTCAAGCTCTCAGCGAGAGTAAGCGAAGCGTCCTTTTTCCAGTCTGAAATGGCTTCGCAGATCACACTCTTTACGAACTCCGGATCTTCAAAACTCTGTTTGCTACCCTTGTCAATGCTGGCTGATAGAACAAGATCAATAATCTTCTGTTTCAGAGAACTGATGGTGTGATTTGCTGCCATCTTTAGATCCCCTTCTGCGTTCTTCTGAAGCTCGGAGGCCTTCTTTTCGGCTTCTGCAATCATGGCTTCAGCTTTATTCTTGGCCTCGGATACCAATTTCTCAGCATCTACTCTGGCTTTATCTAATATCTTTTCTGCTTCGGCATTGGCTTTACCAACGCCTTCTTCATACACTTTGCTCAAAAGATCTTGCAGCTGGTCGTTCATAGCTAATAATCTCCAGTTAATTCACTTTTAAACCTTGATAAGTTTCTTCGTCTTTTTTGTCAATGAGATTTACAAGTACATGGATGATGTCTGAAGTAACAGCATTGTCGTAATCCTCACTGCATAGTTCACCTAGCTGATATCACGGCTGCGAAAGCGCTTGGAAAAATTCGATATAAAAATATTCATTTCTCGGAACAAGAAGGCTGTCTCATTCATCTGGAGCAGCCCTCAAGTTCGGGATTTATGAAAGCTACTTCTTTAAATGTTCGTGCAGGAAATCGTGATAGTCCTTATTTTTGAAGACCAGTTCGTCATGACTGCCTTTGTGAGCGTTTCCTGCAGCGTCTATATACAAAACACTATCAACATAATGTAAGGTTGAAAGTCTGTGAGAGATCACTATGGCACCGGTATTGGGATAATCACTATTGATGGCTTGCCACAGCTTTTCTTCGTTCTCGGCGTCCAACGATGCCGTGATATCATCCAGAATCAGTAATTGTGGCCGCTTGATCAGTGCCCGGGCAATGGTGATGCGTTGTTTCTGCCCACCGGAGACACTCAATCCGCGTTGACCTACTGGGCTTGCATCCCCCAGAGGGAAATGTGCCATTTCATCCTCCAGTTGAGCTGCTTTGAGCGCAATCTGATACTCGCTTTCGCTTGCGTTTTCATTACCCATCAGGATGTTTTCCTTGATACTGCCGCTAAATAGCGATGGCTCTTGCGGAACATAAGCCACTATGTTTCTTAGGGACCGAATGTTTACTTCTTCCAAGTCGATGCCGCTGAAAGATATGGTTCCTGAATCCGGTTTCACCAGGCCCAGAACAAGATTCGCAATAGTGGTCTTGCCACTGCCGGTAGCACCTAGTATCAACATCTTCTCACCGGGTCTCAGTTCGAAAGAAACATTATTTATTATGCTTCGTTCTTTTCCCGGATAGATGCAGTTTACATTATCAAAGCGCAGACCTCTAAAGTCATCAACCTCTTGTCCCAAGTTATCATCTTTATTGAACGTAGGATGGTCTTTCATTTCATCCAGGCGGTCGATATTCACAAAGGCCTGTTTACCGGAGACAAAAAGCTGAGGCAGATCCAGGAGCGGGTAGATCATCATTGAAAGATAAGTATAGAATAGGAAGAAGGTACCTACGGTTATTTCTCCCTTCACTGCCATCCATCCGCCGAACATGATCACCCCGATCTGGGCGAAGTAATCTATATATTGGTAGATCAGAGACAGCACGGCATTCAGTCTTACCACGCTCATTTCGGTATCGAAACGCCTGGCCAAGGCCCCATCAAAGAAGCGGTTGTACTTCTCTTCGCTAACAAATGATTTCACGATACGAATGCCGGAAAAGCTCATTTCCAGCTGATTGTTGATATTGGAAATGGCTCTTTGATTCCGTTCAAAGTTCGTGTATAGTTTCTCGCTGGTAAAGTAGAATACTATAATCATCAAAGGTAACGGAGCTATGGAGAGCAAAGTGAGTTTTACATTGACGCTGAACATTACCACCAGGGAAAACAGAATCATCGAAAACGAGTTCAGAGCACGGAAGATGCCGCTACACAAAAACCAGGAGATCTTGGGATAATCCGAAAGATCATCGGTCAATCTGGTTACGATGTCTCCAGTACGGAACTTTTGGAAGAATCGGAAGTCCTTACGACTGATGAAATCGAAATATAGCATCCTGAGTGCGTGTTCAAAGCGCAAGTTCACCCAAGCTCGAATGCAAGGATAGAATCCGGTGAAGAACTGTGCGACACCGATGGCCAGGAAAAACACCAGAACCTTGTTTACTTCTATCATCGGGGCTGGATATTTATCGGGATTGGCCAGGACATCCCTCAACAAGTCTATCATGCGCTGGAAAGCAATGGGATAGGCAATGGAGACGGCTGAGGAGACCAGAGTAAACACAACCATGATCAACACAAACCAGATCTGCGCTTTGTACTGCTTCAGTATCCATTTGATGTGCTTATTCATCTTTGCCTCCCAACAGCTGCAGTTCCACCAGTCTGCGATAGTCCTCGCTTTCCTGTAGAAGAGTGTGATGGTTCCCGCGGGCAGTAATCCTGCCTTCATTGAAGTACAGGATCTCATCTGCATCCAAAACAGATGTGAGCCTGTGAGCCACGATCACCATGGTTTTGCCCGCAAAGACATGGTTCATAGTGCGTTGGATACGCGCTTCGGTTTGAGGATCTATGGACGCTGTTGCTTCATCCATCACGATGATCTCAGAATTGAACGCCAAAGCACGGGCAAATGATATAAGCTGTTTTTCACCTTGAGAAACGTTTTGCCCACGCTCTGCCAACTCTGTATCCAGACCATTTGGAAGTGCTTTGATAAAGTCATCCAATTGTACCACGGAGATACTTTTTTGCACCACACTTGGATCCACATTATCGTTATAGACACGCACGTTTTCCAGGATCGGTCCGGGGAATAGGTAGATATCCTGAAGGATCAATCCGATCTTTCGGCGCCAGGCCCGGAAATCCAATGTGCGAATGGAAGTTCCATCTACCAGTATACTGCCTTTTTGAACGTGGTAAAACCCGCAAAGCAGGCTGATGGTAGTAGATTTCCCGCTCCCTGATGGACCCACCAATGCAATCTTTTTGCCCTTGGGAATGGTGAAAGATACATCTTTCAGCACCCAATCCTCACCTTCATAAGCAAAACTCACGTTTTCAAAGCGAATTTCACGATCAAAACTGGGTGTTTCTTTTCCAGTAAAGGCTTCATCCTCGGTTTCCAGAGAGGTCAATTCCAATATGCGCTTCAAAGATACAAAACTGCGCTGCATTTGCATCACGTTTTCACTTAGGTGCATCAATGGCCAAACCATACGGTATATGTATTGGATAAAGACGATTAAGGTACCCAAAGTGGCAGTTCCCACTATTATCTTTGGTGCAGAAAGCATAATCACGATCACCACAAAGACTACTTCGAAGATGAACATAAAGAAGCTTTGAGTCCCGTATTCGATGAAACTGGTCTTGATCTCAGTACGTTGCTTGTCCTTGGAGGCCTTTCTGAGATCTTCAATTACGCGTGTTTCCTGGTTCAATGCCTGAATCATCTGCATGCCCTGGACATAATCTGTAATTTTTGCTGAGATGATGGCATATTTCTCACGGATTAACCGGAAGAATCTGGATATATAGCGAAAGAGCAGGGAGTAGGCCACAATGCTGATGGCGATGATGGGCAAAATAATGGATGTGGTCTTCCAATCTCTGTATAACAGCACTACAAAGACTCCCACAAAGAACAGCAGATTGCCCATGATAGTGATGGAAAGATCTGAAAATAGTACTTTCACGCGCTCACTATCACTTTCCACTCTGGCGATTAACTCCCCCACGGGTTGTTTATTGAACCAAGCAACCGGGAGTTTTAGCAGATGACTGAACACATTACCTTTGAACTTTGTAATGATCTTGATTCCGAGGCGGGAAAGCAAAACAATCTGTAAATAAGATAGTAGGCCTGACACCAACACTACGGCGATGAACATGAAGCCGTAACGCAGCATTTCGGATAAATCTTGATTGGGAATACTTTTGTCTATGATCAGCGCAAGAATGAGCGGATCCACCAAACGTAGAGCTGATGAAACCAGCATGGCAAATAGTCCGAAAAACAGAAGTCCCTTGTCCTTCTTGATGAAAGGATATAGCAGTTTTAAATAATAGCTAAATTTTAGCTTTTGTTCCGGCATGGTTTTTTAACCTAATTGTTGCTTACCTATTGGATTGGGGACACAGTACTCAGTTCGAACGGGCTCCTGAATGATCTCATTTCAAATTCATCCAGTCCATTCTGCCATTTTGCTGTGAGATCACAAACGGGTGTGGGGGACTGGTTAATGGTGGGTTCAAAGAACATGTATGCAAAAAACACATTGGTCGGGATGAGAGGATTTGAACCTCCGACTTCTCGGTCCCGAACCGAGCGCGCTAACCGGACTGCGCTACATCCCGACCGTGTTTCGCAACAATTTTCAGGCTTGAGTTGCTGTCAAGGTTATTCTTTGCCGATGGCTTTGAGCAACCGTTCTGCCTCCTCACTGGTGATTTTACCTGCTTCCAGCATATCAAGGATTTTTAACCGACTGCGATTAGCAATTTCTTCAGATTCCCGGAGCTTCTTTTCGGAAGATAGATAGGGCTTGATCAGCGGAGAATTCACAACTTTATTGATGTAGTCCTTCAAGGAATCTGCATTCAAATGTTCATATTTAAAACCATCAAATTCGGCTTTAACATTGCGAAGCCCCTCTTTGATGCCAGCATAGATCTCGGAACTCAGTCTGTCAACTTTGCCGATCAACACACTCCCGGCGTCCTTAAAATCATAATCTTTGACCATATCTTTCATATTATTAATGGCTTGAGTTACTTTGGCCCTGATCTTATCTTCATTGATGGACTGTACTGAATGCAACAGATAATCCATCATGGAATTCAATTTATCCAAGGCTTTATCTAGTTCTTCTTTGTTTTTCACACTCATCAGAGCTTCTTTAATCTGCTCCATCTTTGTCTTAATATAATCCAGATTGATATGCCCATCGCTGGATAGCTTTATCAAGCCATTCTCTGTATTGATGGAAATCATGGTGGGCTCTTCATCGTCAAAGATGTTTTCGATTCTAAGCGTATCATCATCCTTGATTACTTCTGCATCAAGATTGGATTTGAATCTTCCACTCTCGGACTGAGCTGAAAGTTTGAAACTGAAACGAAGGGGCAGTACCAGATGAACGATACCATTCTCGGTAGTGAAATTGAAGTCTCCACCTGTCACTGGTTGAGTTTCATAGTAGATGGGGCCGTTTTCGGTTGATAACTGCACATTCTTGAAGCTGGCCAAGCGCAATTTAATGGGTCCATTTTCGCTTTCCACATGCAAACCATCTCCAGTGATATCTTCAGCTACCACCGAGCCATTTTCCATTTTGGCAAAGATATCCCCATTGAGGTTTTGAAGCTTCAAAGGGCCATTTTCGCTTTTGATGTGGATGCTTCCTTCACAGTGCCTGATGGAAACTGGGGAATTTTCACTAAGGATCTTCAAATTGTTGTTGAGCCCGATGATGCTAAGCGGATAGTTATCCGTTTGGGCAGTTAAGAATACTCCGATAGGGATAGTCAGTTTGAACTGGCTCATCTTGAGATCCCGATTTTTGAAGGGAAGGTCTTCCAAGTCCAAGTTAAAAACATTTTTTTTATAGCTTGAGATCACGTAGTTTTCCAAGTCTAAATCATCTTCTTCACTACATTCACAGCTAATGATGCCTTCCAGACGAATCTGTTCGTCCGTTGATGCTTCGATTATCATGGGTGCGATACTATTGGACAACTTTATTTCGTCCAATGGATCTTGAGACCATTTTTTCTGAATTCTAAATGTCTTCATTGTTCTCTCCTCTTTTGGATCATGCTTACAGCTTCCTCCACATTGATGAATCCTCCTTCCAGATCCGTTAAAATGTCCGTATAATCATTGATGCCACCATCTTCCCGGGTGATGATGCCGATGATCTCGGACAGCCTGTTTTTGACTGTTGGATATGATATACCTAAACGCTTCTGAAGCTCTTTTAAATTCCCTTGTACCAGGAGGAAGAGCTTAATAAACTCCAATTGTGATGCGGTAAATCCTTCTAGCCAGTTGCGACTGAAGTCTCCCTCGAAGCTTACTTTACAAGACGGACAGTGATACTCACGGATTACTAACTCTTTATGACATATGGGACAATTAGCTAGATTCATTGTGTTCTCCTTTATATGTGTGTATCAGATCAGATATCTCAGAATCTGTCAAGGAAATACTTTAATAATCTTTATCTATACCTTAATAAAACTTAGTAATCAAGGACAAGAGCTTTAAATCTATGAAGGGTGAAGTGATAATAGTTAAGTCCCTCAGGGCTTTGACTGGTGCTGAAGCTGATATTATCGTGTTATCATCGAGTGACCATTGCTTTGTTACAGCTTGATATCACGATCACCACAGCTTGAACAGGAGGGAAAGTAACGGGTACAATATGCTTGGGAAGAAGTTGATATCATTCATATCCATAAGCAGTTTTTATTTTCTGAAATACTGTGTACTTGTAGGCATAATATGACAATGATCATCTAGTTACTACAGAAACAATGTAAAGCTATAATTGAATAAAAAAGAGGTTGACTAAATTTAGGAGAAACTTATTCTGAACCAAAGGGTAAAAACATATGAAGAAAGATCTTACTGAAGAAAAAGCAAAACATATATTCGGACTACTGAATGAGCTTACCAAAGCTGAGCGGAGCAGATCGGTCGAGATCATCCACGAAGTGGAAGAGTACTTGGAAGAAACAGATTTCGAGTCCAAAGAGGTTGTGAAAATCAATACCTTGATTGGTTTGGCGCGCTATCATATAAACGGTAGGGATGCAAATGCTGCAGAAGATGTTTTACAAAGAGCACTGCAAATTGCCGAAGAAATAAACGATCCAGATGAAATCTTTCATGTTCAGTCCACTCTTGCCATCACATATTCCATGCGGGGTGATCATTTGAAAGCCATAAATATATGGGAAGATATGCTTACACAAGTGGACAAGGATAGCACAAGTTGGATTTCTCTCACAAACAACCTTGTCGTGGCCTATGGTTTTACCAAGCAGTTTATCAGAGCTGTGGACTTATGTTTTGAACTTTTGGAGGAAATGGAACGCAGAAATGTAGATCCTGATGATATGGTCCCCGCGTATATTAATCTGGGAAATGCATATGGTCCGCTCAGAAGTTTCGATAAATCCCTAAAAGCTTACCAAAAAGCTCTAGAGCTTGCAATCGAGACGAAAAATTTGCCCTATCAAAGCTATGTGTACGGCAATATGGCACGTGTACATGCAGATCTAGAGGATTATGAGCAATCATACGATTGTGCTATGAAAGCTCTGGAGATCAGCAGGAATTACTATGGAGAGTCGCATATTGCGGATACATTGAGTACTGTCGCTTCCGCCTGTGTGAAGTTGGGTCGTTTTGACGAGGCAAAGCAGCATCTGGATGAAGCATTGTCAATTATCGATGCAGAGACTGATGTAATGGGCTATACCAATATTCTGGTCATCATGAGTACCTTAATGATGAAACAGGGGCAATATGAGGAAGCAATAAAGCCTCTGAATGAAGCCGAGATGCTAAGCAAAGACTCCGATGTATTGCAGATCAAAGTAACCATCCGTAAGCTCTTTAATGAATACTATGTAGCCAAGGAGGATTTTAAGAATGCCAACAAAGCCATGAATGAACTTTTGGACTTGCAGGAAGAACAGTATAAAGATATTTCCGAACGCATGATTTCAAAACAAGAAGCGGAGTACTTGCGCCGGAAAATCGAGGAGCAAAAAGAATCTTATCGCCACAAGAATGAAGAATTGGAAAAATCCAATAAGTTAATCAAAAAGCAATCTAGGCAGTTAGTAAAGAGCAACCGGGAATTGGAAGCATCGCTGTCGATGTTGAACCGTTTGATATCCATACTGTCCCACGATGTGAGAGGCCCGGCTGCAAATAGCGCTGCGGCATTGGACCTGATTTTGGACGGCAGCATCGGCAAAGATGCCGTAAACGATCTGATAAGCCATGTTAAAGACAATCTGGACGCTGTTACGGATTTGCTGGCGGAGATGATGCTGTGGATAGAATCCCGTAGTTTTAGAAAAGATGTGGATAGGCTTATGCAAAACGTAGCAGTAAAATCCTTATTGGAGCAAGTAGTTAAGTTCTCAAGGGGACAAGTCCACCAAAAGCAAATTCAAGTGAATCTGCAGTGTGAGCCGGATACTATAAAGTCTTACACCGAACCGAATATCCTCAAAATCGTATTGCGTAACATCCTGAGTAATGCGATTAAGTATAGCCATCAGGGCGGGACTATCGATATTACTTGTGAACAGCAACCGAAGTATGTGGAACTATGTATCAGAGATAACGGTATTGGTATGTCTAAAAAAGAGGTGGCTTCCTTGCTGAAAGAGAAGTCGAAGCCCAGGGAAGGAACCAATCAGGAGATGGGTATGGGAATGGGTTTACGCTTGTGCCTGGGTTATCTCAAGATTCTGGGAGTGGATTATGAAATCAACAGTGAGGAGCAGAAAGGCACGGAATTTGTTCTGTACTTGCAGAAAGCCAAGAAGACTTGATCAGGATGGCAGCTATAACGGTTCTTAAATTTTCTATTGAAGGTGAGTGGCGTGTGATGCTGGGGCACAATAATTGCACAGTATGAACATAAATTATACAAAATAGCAAAAAATACATTGACTCGTATTCAGACTCAAAAAATGGTGTATCATGGAGATTAGTATTGGATATGAGTAGAATTATAATCGCAATCGATGGACCTGCCGCCTCCGGTAAGAGTACTGCTGCGAAGCTTTTAGCTGGCAAGCTGGGCTATGTTTATCTGGATACAGGCGCAATGTATCGCGCTTGTGGGCTTGCCGCAAAGCAGAGTAATACCGACATTGAAGATCCCCAGGCATTATCCATACTGATGAACTCGATAAATATCGAAATCCAATACAATGAACAAGGTAATCGTACAATTCTGAACCATATAGATGTGTCTCAAGCAATCCGGGAACCAGAGATATCCCGTCTGGCTTCAGCAATCTCCGCGAAAAGATTGGTGCGTGAGAAAATGGTCGAACTACAGAGACAGATGGGTAAAAACAGTGGTGTGATCTTGGATGGAAGGGACATTGGAACCGTGGTCTTTCCCCAAGCAGAATTGAAGTTCTTTTTGATTGCCCCGGTAGAAGTGAGGGCAAAACGAAGGTATCTGGAACTGAAGGAAAAAGGTCTGAATCCCGATTATGAAGTAGTGCTGCGAGAAATGGAAGAAAGAGATAAAGCGGACAGTTCCAGGGCATTGGCACCTCTAGTACCAGCCTCTGATGCAATCCAGATTGATACTGGTTCCTTGACCATAGATGGACAGGTGGACCTGCTTTATTGTCATTACTTGAAACGTATGGACGAGTTATGCAGATAAGATTGGCATGTTATTCTGGGTTCTGTTTTGGAGTAAGACGAGCCATCCAGCTTGCCAAGGAAGCAGTGCAAAAAGGGAATAAAGTATATAGTTTGGGCGAACTGATTCACAATCCCCAATATGTGCAAGAGCTTCAATCCAAAGAGTTAAAAATGGCTAATTCTGCTAAAGAATTGCATAACAGTGTGGTGATTATACGTTCTCACGGCATCACCAAAGAAGAATACGACGTTTTGATAGCACAAGGCAACACAATTGTGGATGCCACATGCCCTTATGTAGCCAGGACTCATGAATTGGTAAAACAAGCGAATGCAGAGGGCTATCCGGTCCTAATCCTGGGAGACCCCAAGCATCCTGAAGTAATCGGGATGAAAAGCTTTGGTGACGCCAATACCATTGTAGTAGCGCCTGGTGAGCCTGTGCCAGATATAATGGCAAATCGAATCTGCGTGATCTCTCAGACTACTCAGAAACTTGAGCACCTGAGGACGTTGGTTACGCAGTTGATACCCAAAGTGATCGAGTTGAAGATTCATAACACAATCTGCCTGGCTACAGGCCAACGGCAGAATTCCAGTGCAGAACTGGCCAAAGTAAGCGATATGATGGTGGTTATTGGAGGAAAACAAAGCTCCAATACTAGAATGCTGGCTAAAGTATGCTCGGAATACTGCCCTACTATCCACACTGAGACAGGTGAAGAACTATCTGCCGAAAGCTTTGGAGATAAGCAACGAATCGGGCTTGCAGCTGGAGCCAGTACTCCGGAAGCGCAGATTGTAGATGTGTACAATAGAATTTTGAAAATAAATGGGGAGGAATGCCTAGCAACCGGTATTCAGAATATCCCCTTGTTTAAGGAGGAATCATGTTAAATCATGATCAAAACCCAGTCGATCCCGAGATCATACTCGAAGGTGAAGACACAGCGTCGAAATCAACGGAAGTAGAAACAGTGCTCGAAAACAACGAAGAGCCGAAACAAGAAGAAGCAACCCCTGAAGCAGAAGTAATTGAACCTGAAGAAGCTGTTGAAGCAACGATCCAGGAAACAGAACCGGAAGCCGTAACGACCGAAACAGAACCACAAGTAGCTCTCAGCCCTGAAGAAAGGGAACATGAAGACATGCTGAGCATGTATGAAGAGTCATTCTCCAATTTCAAAGTTGGCGAGATTATCGAAGGCACTATAGTGGATATCTCAGATAAGGAAGTCCGCGTAGACATTGGCTTCAAAAGCGAGGGAGTGATCCCGATATCCGAATTTGCCTATAGCGGTCCTCCGGAACGTTACAGCAAGATCAGAGTGTATATCAACAAGATTGAGAGTGGTGACGGTCGCCTGCAGCTTTCCAAAAAGAAAGCCGATTACCAAGAAAACATCGAGCGCATCAAGAAAGCTAACGAAAATGGGAATGCCATACCAGGCATTATCCGTCGTCGCGTAAAGGGCGGAATGATTGTAGAGGTTTACGGCATCGAAGGATTCCTTCCCGGAAGCCAGATGTCTTTGAAGCCCATTCCCAATCTTGATCAATTCATTGGTAAAGAGTTGCAGTTCAAAGTGGTGAATCTGGATGAAGAACATAGCAATATTATCCTTTCCCGCCGCGCTGTAATGGAAGAAGAAGCAGCGCAGAAACGAGAAGAACTGCTGGGCAAGATAGAGATCGATTCCGAATTGGAGGGTGAAGTGAAAAACATCACCCAATACGGCGCTTTTATCGATCTGGGCGGTATCGACGGCCTTCTGCATCTTACAGATATGTCTTGGGGCAAGCTCAATCACCCCTCCGAAATGCTTGCTATCGGCGACAAAGTAAAAGTGAAAGTGATCAATTTCGATCCTGAAAGCAATAAAATATCTCTGGGACTGAAGCAATTAGTACCTCATCCGTGGGAGAACATTGAGATCAAGTACCCGGAAGGAACACGTATTACGGGAAAAGTGGTAAGCGTGAAGAGTTTCGGCGCTTTTGTAGAACTGGAACCCGGTGTGGAAGGATTGGTACATATCAGTGAAATGAGCTGGACCAAGAAGATTACCGATGCCCGCAAGATACTGAAGAATGGCGATACAATCAATGCCATAGTACTTGAACTGGACAAGGAAAACAAGCGTATTTCCCTTGGTATGAAGCAGATGGATCCCAATCCCTGGCTTACTATAGAAGATCGTTATCCCATAGGATCAGTACTGAAACGTAAGGTAAAGAGCCTCACTGCTTTCGGCGCATTCGTCGAGATTGAAGAAGGCATCGACGGATTGGTGCATATCTCCGATATTAGCTGGACCAAACGCATCTATCATCCCCGTGAGGTGTTTCGCAAAGGCCAGGAAGTAGAGACCATTATCCTCTCCATCGACAAAGCTCAACATCGCATTGCCCTTGGCGTAAAGCAACTTGCACCAGATCCTTGGGAAACCCTTAACCAAAACCTGCCCGTGAATTCGGAGGTGATCGGAAAGATCTCCAAACTGATTCCGAAGGGTGTTTTAGTGGATATTCCCATGAACGAAGATGTGGTGGAGGGATTTATCCCGATCTCGCATCTGGCTCTGGCAAAACTTGAGCACAGCGAAGACGCTTTCCATGTTGGTGAAGATCTACCCCTCAAAGTAATCGAACTAGATATGGAGAACCGCAGACTTATCCTGTCCGTAAAAGCATTCTTCTTCTCTCGTGATCCCAAGCTCCAGGAAGAATACATCGCAATCCACGAACAATACATGCGCGACCGCATTGCCAGATTGCAAAAAAAGAAAGCCGAGAAACAGCAGCGTGAAAAACAGGCAGCTGAAACCGAGGCCGCACAGAAAGAACGCGAAGAAACCACCAGGGCTATTCCAGAAGCGACAGATATCGAAGCAAATGAATACGCTCCAGTAGAAACAATAGCTGACATTCAAGCCGAAGAGCCAATTGTGGAAATCCCCAGCGAGGAAGCAGAAGAGATCCCCGTAGAAGAAACAGTAGAAGCTCCTGTAGAAAAGATTGTGGAAGTTCCGGCTGAAGAACCTGCAGAAACACCCACAGAAGAAGCTGCAGATGAGGTCAATAACCAAGAATAATGACTAATCCCCATAATTCGAAGGCGCCCCTTTGGGGGCGTCTTTTGTCATCTTCACACATATTGATCCCTTCGGCTATGATGGCCATCAGTGCTATATTATTCGCCATCTTTGACTGGGATGTAGATGTGCAAACCTTCTATTATAGAGACGGATGGTATATGAATGAATCCGGTTGGTTGAAACTGATATACCATTATGGAAACATCCCCGCTCTGATAGTGAGCATCGCTGCTCTGTTCTTCTTTTTCCGATCCTTTAAAACTAGTTCAATACACACAAAATACCGGAAGTTGTATCTCTTTATGGTACTAAGCATTATCCTGGGTCCAGGGCTGATAGTGAACAGTGCTTTAAAAGATAATTGGGGCCGTCCACGTCCCCGGGATTTGGAAATATTTGGCGGACGTTACAACTATGAAGCTCCCCTGCAAATCGATAAATCTACTCCAGGGAAGTCTTTCCCCTGCGGTCATGCCACAATGGGTTTCTATTTCTTTGCGACAGCTCTGGTATGCGGACTGTGGAAGCGAAGATACTATGTGATGGTAAACCTCTTTGCGCTATTCTATGGTAGTATTATCGGCTGGGTTCGCTTAATGCAGGGAGGGCATTTCCTTAGTGATGTAATCTTTTCGGGGGCAATCGTCTATGTCTCTACACATGGTTTGTGGCGGGTGATGAAACTGGATATACAGCCATATTACATAGTAGGGCAGAAGCGCATAGTATTGAGGAAATGGCATAAAGTCTTTATAGCAGCCGTGGGAGCGATGATTATTTTTGCAGTAATGCTTGCTACTCCCTACAACAAGAGTAAGACAATTAAGTTTGATGAGACAGATCATGCTTTTGTGGAGTATCGACTGCAAAAAGCAAATGTTAGTGTATCTTTCTCGGATTCCACCCATATATTTACTCAAGCTAGTGGTTTTGGTTTTCCCGGATCCAAAATCAAGCTTGTGAAGCGTGAAACTGCAGATTCACTCTACATTACTCAATCCCTCAAAGGTCTGTTTACTGAACTGAATAACGAGCTAAAAATTGTTGTAGATAGTACTGCTATAGAACTCTTTACTTTGGTTCTCGTAGAAGGCATGGTCGAGATATCCGCAGATCCGCACATTATGAATAAAATGGATACAGAGATGACCCCGGAAGCAGTATGGAAAGTCGACAAGAGATTCAGAATTAGAGCTCCTCAAATACTCTTCACCACCGATTAGTGATTTTGTTCTGGACAAGATAGCCCACCCGGACAGATTGAACCTAAATTGAATTTATGGGAGAAACCTGATTATGAAGAAAGGACTTATCGTTCTACTAGTGATAATACTGATAATCGTGTTTGCGGCAAGCTGGTTTATCAGTAGATACAATAAAATCCAACGGGAAAAAGTAAATGTAGAGACAGCCTGGGCACAGGTGGAAAACGTTTACCAATCCCGCTATGACTTGGTTCCCAATCTTGTTGCAACAGTTCAAGGAGCGGCTGATTTTGAACGGGAGACACTTACTCAAGTTACCGAAGCCAGAGCTCAGATGGGCGGGAAAATTAACCTTCCCCCGGAAGCCTTGTCAGACCCTACTGCATTCCAGCAGTTTCAAGCCAATCAAGCAGGGTTATCCAATGCACTTAGTCGCCTCATGGTGGTGGTAGAAAAATATCCGGACATCAAAGCCAACCAGAATTTCTTGCAGTTACAAGCTCAGTTGGAAGGCATCGAAAACCGCATCCGTACGGAAAGAATGCGCTATAATGATGCTGCAAAGCTCTACAATCAGATGATTGTGGTATTTCCCAACAATATCATCGCCGGCATGATCGGAGCCAAATCCTTCCAGTTCTTTACTGCCGATGCAGAAGCCCAGCGTGCCCCTCAAGTGCAATTTGATTAAGCAATTGTTTCGATTTCAATACATGGCCACTTTACGGAGTGGCCTTTTTTGTCAGTTGGTTTTGCTTGATATACTTGCTAACCTTTTTTGTGGTTGATCTACCGTTATATGAAAGAAATATATGATCTGGAGTGATACAAGTATTCAGACACCACAAAAAGTCCGCCTAAAGTCACACACATTAGGTATGTCTCCGTTACCTTCCTTAACTGATTAAGCTATGCTGAACCTGATATCATGCTGTTATCATCGAGTGACCACACGATTATCACGTGATGATATCTGCTTCAGCACCCAATGAAGCAGAGAGGGAGTAGAGCATTCATATCTGTTATTGACCCGGCATCGATTCCCATCGTATTATCAAAGCTATATTCCCTGACGACGATCAGCAATACACAACCACTGATTAGTATTCCTTGAAGGCTTAAGCAAGACAGATGCTATAGTATATCGAATTCAAGAGTGGACATAGCACACTTACAGGTTTTCTTGTGTTTGATGCTAGAGAAGTATCTTCACTCACTTCAGACATTTCCCCATTTTACCTACTTATTCTGTTTATGCAATTTTGTGTGATTAGGGCTTTGATTTGGCTGTTTACGGTTGTTAACCTGTGGCTAGACCTCAACAGAATTGCAGATTTGTGGAAAGTTATAGACAGTTCGAACGGGGAAAAGTCATCATTCTAATAAAAAGCTATAGACAGATTGGCAGGAAAAAATAAAAGTGCGCTCATGGTATTAAATAGAAATGAGGATATAAAATAATGTATGAACTATCATCCATGAATCTAATTACTGGTTTTATTACACCAGAGCGTATAAGCTTAGCAGTGCGTGTTTTATTGATAATAGTAATTGGACTTCCGACTGTTAAGGTAATACTGAAGATAGTGTCCAAGCTCATCAAAGACAAACTTTCACTTCAGTCTGAAGTATTGATTAGCAGGACGGTAAAATACCTTTTGTATCTTATCTTGGTAGTTACCATTCTCAATGAATTTGGCTTCAAGATTTCAGCGTTGTTGGGTGCTGCAGGCATATTTGGTGTAGCAATTGGTTTTGCTTCTCAGACCTCTATTTCAAACATCATCAGCGGTATCTTCCTGATCTCAGAAAAGCCTTTTATGATTGGAGATGTTGTGGAAGTAAACGGAAATACAGGAATGATTGACTCCATTGATCTTCTATCCGTGAAATTGAAGACTTTCGATGGCCGCTATGTTCGTATTCCCAACGAGACAATGATCAAGAATGACGTGATAAATATCACTCGTTTTCCCATTCGTCGGGCTCAGTTTGTTTTACCGGTAGCATACAAAGAAGATTTGCGCAAAGTGGTTGGTATTCTTCAGGAAATAGCTGATAGTATTCCTGGAGCACTAAAAGAACCTGCTCCGCTATTAGCTTTGGAAGACTTTAGTGATTCCTGTGTGAACATCAACTTCGGTGTGTGGACTGAATCTGCAAACGTAGTCAATATGAAAACTGAATTGATGCTTGCTGTCAAAGAACGCTTTGAAACTGAAGGGATTGAAATACCATTTCCTCATGTTTCGTTGTATGCAGGCCAAGCTTCTGACCCTATAAAAATACAAACAATTATAAAGGAAGTATGAATAGCATGATCGACTCCCCTCTGATTAAAGCCGTTATCTTCGATCTGGATGGTACTTTGCTTGATACGCTGGCTGATATTGCCGGCTCCATAAACAAAGGACTGGCAGAGATGGGATATCCCCAACATGAACTTGAAGCCTTCAAGGACTTTGTGGGTCATGGACAATCCGAGCTTGTACGCAATGCTCTACCCGCAACCAAGCGTAGCTCAAAGGATTTGAAGACACTTTCAGCAAAGTTTTGGGATTATTATGATATTCAGTGGTATCTTAGTACCAAGACGTATCCCGGAGTTCTATACATGATTCAGCTGGCTGTAGCTCGCAAGATCAAGCTGGCGATTCTTTCGAACAAGGCCCACTATTTCACCAAAAAGATGATCCGCCATTTCTTCCGTGGTGCTATGATTCGGCACACCAAGAATCCCTTTGGAGTATACAGTGGTGAGCAACCAGATAAACCGAAGAAACCGGATCCCACTCTTGCTTTGGAACTGGCTCAAAGACTGAAAGTAGAGCCAGATATGGTAGCACTGGTGGGAGATATGCCTGTGGACATTCAAACTGCGAAGAATGCCGGAATGCTTGCCGTGGGCGCTGCATGGGGCTTTGCAGGAAGAAAAAGACTTGAAGAAGCAGGTGCGGATATGATTTTTGATACTCCCATCGAGTTGGCGGTTTTCTTGGAGAAGCAACCTATTATTTAGCTTATGAAGAGTTACCGAAAGGAATTGTGGTTTAATACCGCAAAAAGGCGTGAGTATATCAATATCACTCCCCAGATACAAATATCCCTAGGAGAATCGGGGGTTAGGGAGGGTCTTGTACTGATTAATGCGATGCATATAACCGCAAGCGTGTTCATAAACGACGATGAAAACGGTTTACATGAGGATTTTGAGGTTTGGCTGGAAAAAATGGCTCCTGAAAAGCCCCACAAACAATATCAACACAATGGTTACGAAGATAATGCCGATGCTCACTTGAAAAGACAGATCATGGGACGCGAAGTAGTGGTTGCCATTACAGATGGTAAGCTGGACTTGGGTCCTTGGGAACAGATCTTTTATGGTGAATATGATGGAATGCGCCGAAAGCGAGTGTTAGTGAAAATAATCGGTGAATGATAATAAAAGCCCCGGAAGATACCGGGGCTTAATTATGTAGAGCATCGGGATTGACAAGCCTATTTGAAATAGTAGTAGAGGCCACTGGCAGGGATTAGCATGGAAGTATCTCCCTTGTGGTCGTGAGTGATCGGGAGTTCCACGGTTAACCGTAAATGATTGGATATCTGAAACTCAAATCCGGGTCCAATACCCACAGTCCATCTGTCTTTACTCTTCCATTCCGAGTGATCTTCATCCTCGTAAATCCGCTCTTTGCGAAATGAATAAGAACCACCGCAGATTATGTAGAAATTGGTTTTCTCTCCCATTAACAGGGGCTGTAGGTAGTTAATCCCCACCTTGACAGTTCTTTTCCCATGATTTTTTGGGAAATCTGTGTAATTGTCAAACTTTGGTTTGTCATTATCCGAACTGTATGCGGCCAAAGTGGCTTGAAACCCAAAGTTGGGATACCATTTACGAAAACTATATCCGCTACCAGTGCTGTTACCGATATGCAGACCCATACCCGTATCGTAATTATCGATAGCCACTAGTTGAATGATGCCACAAAGGAAAAGTGCCAATACAATGTTTTTAAGCATTAGGGACTCCTTTATCAATATGAGTCTATCTATGTTTCCTATAGAATAATGTCAAGCATAATAATTTCATTTTTCCTGGATACTGGTAGACGACAGTTTGTTTGAAACATTTTACCGATCTCTGAAACCATGTATGAAACATGTAGTAATGCTATATCTATTCATAACTGTGCTACTCGTAGCGGAGTGCGTCTATGAGATTCAGGTTCGCAGCTTTCTTGGCAGGATACCATCCAAAGAAGATTCCTATAGCCATGGAAAAACCGACTGAAAGAATGATGGACCACACGGTAACAGCGATATTCCAATCCATCACTTTGCTCACGATCTGCGCCGCGACAAAACCCAAAAGAATGCCAAAGAATCCTCCCAGTATGCTGATGGCCACTGCTTCGACAATAAATTGTAGCAACACGTCTCGTTTACCTGCGCCAACTGCTCTGCGAATACCGATTTCCTTTATTCTCTCGGTAACTGATACCAGCATAATGTTCATAATCCCAATACCGCCTACTAACAGAGATATTCCAGCTATGGAGGCAAGTAGAATAGTCATGGTGTGAGAGACGCTATTTGCTGTTTCAGCTAAATCGGTCTGTGATTGAACCACGAATTCTTCGCTGGTGGTACCTCTGTGTCTGGCTTGAAGCAGATCCAGTATATCCTGTTGAAGGCGATTTATAGTCTCTCTGCTTACTGCAGATACCATTATAGTCATGTTTCTCCAACGGTGACCGAGTAATCTCTGATACACTGTAGTATAAGGAGCTAAAATGGTATCGTCCTGATCTTGACCCATTACGCTTTGCCCTTTTGCCGTAAGTACTCCGGTAACGGTGAAAGGGATATTGCGAATGCGGATGATTTTCCCTACAGGATCGATATCTCCAAAAAGGTTATCGGCAACTGTTTTGCCAATAACACAGACTTTCGCACCGTTCTCTACATCTGAACCATAAAATAGATCACCAGAGGAAGTTTGCATATCTCGGATGAAGAAATAGTCCGTATCCACACCCATCACTCCGGTTCTCCAATTATTGCCCTCATACTTCAGTTGTCCGAAAGTGTTGTAAACTGGAGAGGCATACAAGACTCCATCCAATTGATCTCGGATGGCATCCACATCGTCTACCGTGAGCAGGTTTCCCCCTCCGGCTGCTTGTCTCACTGCAGATTGACTAAAGTTTGAGAACACCATGATCACGTTTGTTCCCATGGAGTTTACCTGATCTTCCACGATCTTTTGGGCACCCTGTCCTATTGCCAGCATGGCGATTACAGCTGCTACACCGATGATGATACCCAGCATTGTCAAGAATGTGCGGGTTTTGTTTCGTGTGAGTGACTTCAGCGCAATGCGAATGATACCTAATATAGACATCAATCCTCCTCATCCAGCTTTGGTAATGTAAGAAGATCATCTGCAGCTATTCGAGGTTTAGGATTCACCCTATCTGCTATAATCCCGCCATCCCGGAAAGTGATGTGACGGTGCGCATACTGGGCAATATCCGGTTCATGAGTAACTAGAACTACAGTTTTTCCTTGAGCGTGAAGCTCTTGGAACACAGCCATTACCTCTACGCTGGTGCGAGTATCCAGATTACCTGTGGGCTCATCCGCCAGGATAAAGGAAGGATCGTTTACTATTGCCCTGGCAATTGCGACACGCTGTTGCTGACCACCAGAAAGTTGATTGGGAAAGTGCTTTGCTCTATCGGCAATACCTACTATCTTCAACGCTTTCAAGGCTTTCTTATGTCGTTCCTGTAGGGAACATTTATTACAGTAGAGGAGAGGTAGCTCTACATTTTCCAGGGAAGTAGTGCGAGGAAGCAAGTAAAAGCTTTGGAACACATATCCGATTTTTTGGTTTCGAATAACTGTGAGTTCATCATCATTCATTTGATGAACGGGGATATTGTCCAATATATACTCACCTTCGCTGGCTTTGTCCAGACAACCCAAGAGATTCATGAAAGTGGTTTTACCGCTTCCGCTCGCTCCCATGATAGCAATGAAATCTCCGTTCATTACTTCCAAATCCACACTGCGCAGCGCATGGACATGGATGTCTCCCATGATGTATGTTTTAGAGAGGGCTTTTGTGCTAAGCAGTATATCTTGCATTAGAATCTTCTCATTCCTGGACCAGAATTTACGTTTGCTTGTTTTGTATCGTTGTAAATGACGCCAGTTACCAATTTAGCATCTTTATCAATACCATCAATTAGCTCCACAAACGCTCCGTCCGATACTCCGGTTTTAACGGCAACTGGTTTTGGCTCATTGGAGTCCAATACCCACACAATGTTCATTCTTTCAGGGGATTTTGGGGTCATGGCGCTATTTGCTTTGGGATCCTTACCTTTTTGAGGTATTGCGGGAATAGCGTGCGTAGTAGCAACTTCACTTTTTTGTTTCTGCATGTATTCTTGTATGGCGTTCCTACCGGCGTTTAACAGTGCATCATCCCACTTTAGCCCAAATAACTCCCAAATCTCTTTGCTGGGGCGGAATCTGGTGGCGCTTTCCGGTATTCTATTCACGTTGTCACGGGAGTTTATAATGAAGGTGACATTGGTAGTCATTCCCGGCAGCAGCAATCTATCGGGATTTGTGGCATCAATGATAACACTGTAGGTCACCACATTGGATTCTGTAGTGGGATTTAGTCTAATCTGCTGTACACTGCCTTCAAAGTGTTGATTGGGGTGAGCATCTACTGTGAATTCCACAGGCATACCCATGGTGATTTTGCCGATATCTGCTTCGTCCACACCTGCGGTAATCTGCATCTTGTCCAGATTGTTGGCAATGATGAATAAGGTTGGAGAGTTCAGGCTAGCAGCCACGGTTTGGCCCTCATCAACTGCTCTGGAAACAATAATTCCATCTATAGGGCTGGTAATATGAGCGTTAGCGAGATTCTTTTCTGCTCGTTGCAAGCTAAGGCGGGCATTAGCAAGGTTTTGTTGGGCATTTTGTAATTTAAACCTTGCTTTCTTGAGGTCATATTCCGGACTCATGTTTCGTTCGAATAATTCACTTTGCAGGCTGTAGTCCAGTTCTGCTTCTTCCAGTGCGGTTTGGTTTATGGCAAGATCACCGCGGGCAGCTTCCAGAGAAGTGGCCAGGATTTCTGTATCTAGCTTTGCCAACAACTCTCCTTTTCGAACTGGATCGTTGTAATCTTTGTATAGCTTTTCAATTTTTCCGCTTACTTCGGTTCCAACGTTTACCAATACATAAGGGTTAATGGAGCCTATGGCGGTTACTACTTCTCGAACTGATCCCAGTGAGGGGCTATCCATACGCCACTCTGGTGCTAGTTTTGCTTTGCGATAGTGGTTCCAGAGGACAAACGTGCATATAATCAGAACCAGGATTATCACGTATTTGATGTACTTCTTCATTGTTTACCATTTACCCATGATTTTTTGCGATAGCAAGTGATTTAGTTCTTCTTGTTTTTGGATAATCTGATAGCGGTTAGCATTGTATTGTATGTCCGAATCAATGTATTCTGTGCGAGTTTTATCCAGTTCCAATAGTTGGATCATTCCCAATCTATAACGCTCTTCAGCGATGCGTATCTGTTCTTGAGATTGCTCCAACCTTTCCCGGTACAATTCATCCAAGCGTAACAAGTACTCCAATTCTTGAATACTATTATCATAGTTACGCCGGGTTTGGTCTTTAATGTCCTCAATAGAAAGCAGAGTGCTTTGCTTATTTATCTTTTGGCGAGTGCTGCTTTCTTTGTTTGTAAAGAAGTTCCAGATGGAATAGGAGAGGTTTAGTCCAATTCCATGAACGGAGTTGTAGTTGTTCAGATCGAAGTCTTCACCGGATACTCGGCGTGAGTATCCATAGGATAGAGATACTTTGGGCAGATAATCCAGGTTGCTTTGAGTAAGGTTGAGATCGTTCTTTTTCAAAGAGAACTCTAGTAATTTGATCTCAGTAATGCTATCTGTGTTATAGGGAGGGATGCTTTTATCTGTATCTGTTTCGATATCCGCTAAAGGATACCCTTCGTCTTGCATTTGCGCAAGCGAAAACAACTTCGCACGAGCATTAGCAATGGTGTTTTCCAATTGAATTATGCTTATATTGCTGTTCATCACAGCGATCTCACTTTGCTTCACTTCAAAGGGAGTGGTCTTGCCCAATTGCAGCAGAACCTGGCTTTGTTCGTAAACCCTAGTTTGTATTGCCAGGTTCTCCTCCAAAGCACTTTTCCTTTTTGTGGCAGAGAGGGTCTCCAGATAAGCTTGTATTACTTGATATGCATAATCCGAGTAGCTGCGTTCTAACTCCAGATTGGCGATTTTTGAGTCCACTTCAGCTTGCTTATAATTGAAGAAAGATGCGTCGTTCAAGCTGATGGACTTACTGATTTCAATTCCAGCAGAGCTGGTCAAACCGCTTTTGGGGGAGATGGGATCAAAATCTTGATTCAGCCCGGCGTTAAGTTCTGCATTTGGTAACAGATTCCACTTAGCAGAATTTAGTGAGCTTTTTGAGCTTGTATGGTTCAACTCTTGTTTGCGGATCTGAAAACTATTCTGCAAGCCATGGTCAATCATTTGATCAAGTGTGTATTCATTTGCTGCCAACAACACAGGCAGCAAACAAAGGAGGACAAGATAACGTTTCATTTTACCTCTTATATACTAGGTCTTCCCTGGTAGTCTTTCATATTACAAGTAAGCAGTTGCTTTCCTGCAGATTTTCTACAATTGTATGTGATGAGGTACAAAAGATACGAATGAGCTTATTTGTGCAAGAGAAAACTACCATAATATCTCAAAGGGGCTCTAAAGCAGTTTGTTTATATGTATACTAGTAGAGCGTTCATAAAACAATATATCATACTCTAATCTCATCCATCTTATATCTCCACCTGAACACGACAGGCGATTGATTTAGCTCATCAATACCTTTGTAGATTCGATCAATTAGTTCTTC
>JAQWBI010000022.1 GCA_028706475.1 Candidatus Cloacimonadota bacterium | reverse complement strand
TAATTACAATCGCCCCCACAGCTCACTAAACTTCCTACCTCCGGCAAAATACAGAGAAAACTATGAAAACAATGTCGATAAGAAACGTGTCACTTTACAAGTGGTGTAAAAAATGGGACAGGGTCAGAATAATTTATATTTGTAGTTGACACATTCACTACAGAGTGCTTATATTGTAATATATGAAATTGAAGGAAAGTCTTTGTATGTTTGAAAGAATCATGAAACAGCAGATGATGAACAGGGTATTATACTCGCTAATCCCGATCACTCTGTTTGCGATTTACTTGTTCGGATGGAGGGTACTTGCCATCGTAGCGGTAGCCAATATTGCCGCTTTTATCAGTGAATACCTCTTTGTGCGCAGCAAGAAAGCTGGCAAGGTTTCCATGGCGGCATTTGTTACTGGTAGCTTGGTTGCGCTCACCCTACCTCCAAGTATCCCCTTGTGGATGTCTGCGCTTGCTGCAGTGATATCCATCGTGTTTGGGAAGATGGTTTTTGGCGGTTTTGGCGCCAATATCTTCAATCCGGCTATTTTGGGGCGCACTTTTGTGTATATATCATTCCCGAATCAGATGACAATTTCTTGGCTAAAGCCCTACGTGATGAGTGATTTTCCCGGAGGTTTTGCACGCTGGACGGTGGAAAGTTCGATGCAGACAGGTGCAACCATTCTGAACAGCTTCAGAGCCAGCGGAGAGGCAATGTATAGCATGCGAGAGTCCTTATTCGGCTTTGTTTCCGGGTCTGCTGGAGAAACATCTGCCCTGTTGATCATTCTTGCAGGCATATACTTGATTGTCACAAAAACAGCAAAGTGGCAGCCCATGCTTGCTACCTTACTATCTCTTACCCTCTTTACTTGGCTCTTTTACCCTTCAGAAAATCCCCTTTACCTTATCCTTAGTGGTGGTGCTTTGTTCGGCACTGTATTTATGGTTACAGACCCTGTTTCTTCCCCCAAAGGAAACTGGGGTATCTGGATCTATGGTTTGCTAATCGGTTTCCTCACTGTCTTCATTCGCCGTTTCTCACTATTTGCTGAAGGTTTCATGTTTGCTTTGTTGCTTACAAACGCTTTCATGCCGCTTATTGAATACTGTCTGGAAAAGGTAGGCAGGAAATGAAAGATAGCTTCTGGTTCCCCATAGTCTTCATGCTGATAATAGTGTTGATCTTTACCGGTATCCTCAGCGTGATGTACCGACTGAGTGAAAGCAAGATAGAAGCCTATTTAACTGAAACCTACGAGAGACGCATTCTCGGTACTCTAGCGCAAGCTATCGCCGATGCTGATGCTGGTTCTGCAGATGATATCACGGCAGCATATCCGGAATCTTTCCATAAATACGTCCAAAGCATGGAAGATAAGGGTTTTGAACGCAAGGTCTATCGCGCTGTGGTGCATGACAGCACTGTAGCCTATTGTTTCGAAATCGGAGGTAAGGGGCTTTGGGGATCAATGCGAGCTCTGGTCTCCACTAGCACCGACTTCCGCACGATCTATAGCTTAGCCATCGTAGATCAACAAGAAACTCCGGGTTTGGGCGCTCGCATCGAAGAAGAATGGTTTTTGGATCAATTCCGCAATCGGCTCTTTGTTGTGAATCCTGATTCCTCCGATGATGTTACTCAGAAATATGAGTTTATAGCCGAAGCCCAAAGTCCGGTAAATGATAGTCAGCTAAAGCGCGTTACCGGGGCCACCATTACCTCGGACTCGGTAATAAAGATGTTACAGGACGAGTTCAATTACATATACAAGTATTACGGAACGAAAGCAAATGAAAAAGACTGAGATATTTAGCATCGCTGCATTCAAAGAAAACTCCATCTGGAGACAGATACTGGGCATCTGTTCAGCCTTGGCGGTTACCAACCTGATGATGAACAGCCTGATTATGGGTTTGGGCGTAATCTTTTCCCTAGCCCTGTCGAATTTCACGATTTCCCTGATCCGCAATTGGACTCCCAGAAGCGTCAGAATGATGGTGCAAACGCTAATTATAGCATCTTATGTGATAATCGTGGACGTTTTCCTGAAGGCCAATCTACCCGAGATCAGTAAACAACTGGGACCATATGTCGGATTAATCATTACAAATTGCATCCTGATGGGCCGAGCGGAAGCTTTTGCCTCACAAAACTCACCTATTGATTCTCTAATCGATGGTATCGGTGCTGGTACCGGCTACACACTCGTTCTGCTCATGATCTCCTTTGTACGGGAACTCTTTGGTTTTGGCACCATCTTTGGATTCAAAGTTCTTGGCTCCTGGTGGACAAACTGGAGCATCATGGTTATGGCTCCCAGCGCTTTTTTCCTGCTGGCGATACTCATCTGGATAATCAACACACACTATTATAAGGCGAAAGTATAATGGATATCAGCGGATTTATTCTGTTTTGGGCTGCAATCTTCACCAGCAATATCTTACTTACGAACTTTCTGGGTATGTGTTCATATCTCTCGGTATCCCGTGAGATCGAATCCGCCCTGGGCTTGGGAACTGCTGTAATATTCGTTATTACTGTTACTGCAGCATTGAACTGGTTGGTTTACAATTACATCCTGGTTCCTTTCGAAATCGTATATCTCCAGTATATTGTGTTTATCATTGTTATTGCGGCTTTTGTGCAATTTCTGGAATTGCTGATTGAACGCTATGCTCCAGCGTTGTACTATACTTTGGGAATCTTTCTCCCTCTGATCACGGTAAACTGCGCAATCTTTGGAGTTGTATTGTTCATGATTATCCGCAATTATAACTTCATCCAATCCATAGCATTCGCAGCGGGAAGCGGGATCGGATGGTTACTGGCTATCCTTATGCTTGCTGGTATCCGCCGAAAGCTGAAAGAAAAGCTGGTTCCCATAGGATTGCAGGGCGCGGGTATCAGCCTCATAATAACAGGTATAATGGCACTTGGTTTTGTCGGTTTTTCCGGCATTGTTCAGATTCAATAGGGAGATTTGATGTTACAACGAATTATTGACGATATCGCCCTGATGAGCGCAATCGGTGTTATCCTGGCTTTTATCATTGTGCTTGCACAGCGCTGGCTCAGTAATTATGGTGAGGTAATTCTGAACATCAATAACAAAAAGGATATCACAGTGAAAGGAGGCAATTCTCTCTTGGCGACCCTTGCCGACAATCAAATCTTCATCCCTTCCGCCTGTGGAGGCAGAGGCACTTGCGGTGCTTGCAAATGCAAGGTCTTTGAGGGAGGAGGTCCGCTGCTACCTACTGAAAGACCACTACTTAGTAAAGAAGAACAAGCTAGAGGAATGCGCCTAAGCTGCCAGGTAAAAGTAAAAAGTGATATCAAGATTGAGATTCCCGAATCCATCTTCAACATTCGCAGATTCCACTCTATAATCGAAGAAATAATTGATTACACATATGACATCAAAGGCATCACATTCAGACTTCAACAGGGCGAAACCATCGACTTCAAAGCCGGCCAATACGTCCAATTGGAGACAGAACCGTATGGAAAAGTAAAGCAAAAAGTCATGCGTGCATACTCTATATCTTCCAAACCGGAACTAAACGACCGTATCCAATTGATAATCCGCCTGGTTCCGGAAGGAATCTGTAGCACCTGGGTTCATAGAATCCTAAAAGTTGGAGACAAAGTAAATTTTACCGGACCTTATGGAGATTTCTATTTGCGTGACACCAATGCGGATATCCTGTTCGTAGCCGGAGGTTCAGGAAAAGCACCGATAAAATCCATACTTGAGCACTTACAGGAGGTAGGAACAAAGCGAAAAATGACATACTTCTTTGGCGCCCGCACTACCAAGGATCTATATCTCACCGAGGAGTTCAGGGCTTTCGAGAAAGTATTTGAACAGTTCGAATATGTCCCCGTTCTTTCCCATGCCCTTCCGGAAGAAAACTGGAGTGGAAAGACGGGTTTTGTAATGCCGTATTTCAAAGACGCGATACGAGATCCGCAAAACACCGAAGCATACCTTTGCGGAAGTCCTGGTATGGTAAATGCGGTTACCAAATCGCTGATTGAGTATGGACTATCTGAAGACAAAATCTACTACGACAGTTTTGGGTGATATTATGAAACAAACTCCACTAGAATCCAAGATAATGGCCAAAATGCAGCCCGGAGTAATTACTTATGGCGGTTTTTTGGGAACTGACAGAAGAGATTTTATACAGATAATAGCCGATGATGAAAAGACTCTAAACAAGCTAGGAAAGACTCCTGAGGAGATTGCCGACAGACTGGAATACTTTCAACAGCAGAGTTTTGATGCTTTCGAGAGTAATACGGTTGTTGATGGTATTTACGAGGTGGAAACTGAAGTTGTGCGCGGATATCTACCCTGTCCATTTATGCATCAGGGTATATATCGCAAGAGCTACACCACCGTAACCAATACCAGATCCGGCAAGAGCTTCACATACTCCGCTCTAAATATACACTTGATAAGAGCACATCACTTTTTCGAAGGAAAAAAATCTCACTTTCGTTTAGAGCCGGACGAGCTGGTTAATGAGCTCTTCCAAAAATAATCATTGACTACATGAGCCCTTCGTCAATTGTGGTATTATCGTAAGATATTTATAGAGTAATGAATATAAGGAGTTCCACATGGCGAAGAATAACCGTGGCAAAACCCTCAGATCCATGCCTGATCATGGTCGCGGCGAATGCCCTCACTGCCATCGTACCGGTGTAAAGCTGATGTACGAAATAAAAAGCGCCGAGAAGGCCATCAAGGTCTGTAAGGTCTGCAAAAGCACTCCAGCCGAAAAGCTTGAGGCCTAAAATCTCACACTAGGTTTGGGAGAGCGCTGCTCTCCCTTTCTTATTACTGCTACTAATTTTGAAAGCAATAAAAGAACTCGGACAGCATTTTCTCAAGGATCCCGCATTAGCGTCCCAGATTGCGGATTTGGGTGACATCTCACCTGGCGAAAGAATATGGGAGATCGGTCCCGGACCCGGTATTCTAAGCCATGAGATTATTTCACGAGGTGCTGTTCTGGAAGCTTTTGAACTGGATAAACGCATGTCAAACCTGCTCCATGAACGTTTCGGTGACAACATGCAACTTATCCTCACGGACATTCTACGACTCAACTGGCCACAACAAATCGCACTGGGATACTCACCCCTCAAGATCATTGCAAACATCCCTTACCAGATCACATCTCCCCTGCTTTATCTCATACAGGAGCATCACATACATTTCCACCATCTGGTTCTGATGGTCCAGAAGGAAGTAGCTCAACGCCTTTCTGCTAAACCCGGAAAGAAGGATTATGGTCCTCTTACTATCAAGCTGGGTCTTTGTTACGACATCAAAACCGCCTTTATGGTAAAGCGGGAGTGCTTTGAGCCGGTTCCGAAGGTGGATTCGGCAGTGATCATTATGCAAACCCGCAAAGAAGTGCCCTACATTGCCAATCCCCAATGCTTCAATAATGTTATCAATGCTGCTTTTGCTCATCGCCGCAAAACACTAAGAAACAATCTGGTTTTCCTGGTAGGGAAAAAAGAGATGGATTATTTGGAACAACGGACTGCCATAGATTTCAACCGTCGTGCGGAGACTCTGGATGAAAAAGAGTTCATTCGTCTTAGCGATACTGTGGCTGAGCTGTAGCGCTTCTCTTTGCGCTCAATCCAGCGGTATTGAATTCTATCATTACAATAGCGACAATGTTCGCCTCTTGGAATCAATTCTGCAATATTCTATGAATCCGTATGCAAACACAGGTGTGAACATTTATGGACAAAGCTCCTGGGAAGACCGGATGAATTTCAATCAGGAAACTCGCCGTTCCATGCTCGGTAGCTCTCTATCATACTCCCGAAACCACCTTACCCACACATTCCTGATGGACTACGAGTCTTATTTCGATTCCAGCGATCTGGAGCCCACAGCCTACATCAATAAAAACGGAAAACTGGGTTATGGACTGTTTTGGTCCCCCTTGGATAGCCTTCTTCTGGGATTACAGGCTCATGGCCTTATCCGCAACGAACAAGACCGCTATCTGCACGATAACTATCGCAGTAGTGATGGATTTCAGCTTGCTTCCGATGCCTCCTACCGCTACGAAGGTTCAGCCGTCTCTGCCGGTCTCAGGGGAAATGTGGAGGCCAAAGAAATGAACTGGGAATCCTACCGTTACATCCGTGCTGCTTTGGATTTCAACGCCGCATCCGACAAGATTGATTGGGAAAGCGGAATCAACCTTGATCACCGGTTGGACGATATCTACACCATCAGTCATAGCTTAGAAGATGAACGCAGCATTTACCAAAAACATGATGAACAAAAACGCCACGGTATGAATGTTTTCGGTACTCTGCAATACACACCTCACTCAAAAATAATCCTCAGCCTTGGAGAAAACTATACGGAGAAACGCATCAGGTTAAGAGAGAACACGATCCGCAACAACGGAGAATTCTACAATGCCCTTGATCTGGCCATAAACTACAAGATACTGCCTACCTTGAATCTGAAACTCAATGCTGCCCACAATATCTCCATCAAGGATTTCAATATCGAACAAAACACCCGTCATATCGAAAATCGCATTCTCAATGCAATATCGGGCTGGGAATACAGTCCGCAGGATTCTCTCTTTGTAGGTATGGGCATCGTCCTGCAACGTACCAGCTTCCCTTCCAATGAATACTGGGACAACGATCTTCGTACCAGAAGTGCCCGCCTGGGCTGGAAGCATTATTATCACGATTTTCTGCGCATGTCAAACTGGTTTTATTACTCTATGCGAGACGATATCTATATGAACGCCTTACTTTCTGCCAACAACCACAGCCTGGAAAGCTTCACCTTCAATCCGGAAGCAGAAATTCTCTTTGGTGATCGCCTCGCCTTCGTTCAAGCTTATCAAGTTCGCACAGATTATACCGATTACCATTATAAGAATTCCCGCACCGACAAACTGTATCGACAGTTGAGCTGCAGCTACAAACTAGTCTTCGATAGTTACCCCTACGTAGCCCGGGCGGGCGATGAATATTGGCTTGCTTTGCCCTATCGAAGCCATTCCGGTTCAGCATTCCTCAGCGATATCAATTTCTCTTACGAAGAAAACCAATACGGGGAGAAGCAGGGAGAATACTACAATATTCGCAGCAAAAACCGCCGCTATCTTGCCGGACTTACCATCAAACACGATATTGATACTTTTTACTACAGCCTCGCCCCGCGGTATAGCTGGGGTACATGGAAAGAATACTCCCTCACTGCAGGTACTTATTGGACTTTCGACAATGGGAGTTATGTGGAATTAAGCTTAAGCCCCATATCTGAAGATTTCAAGGAGATTGATTGGCGCAGTTCCATAAACCTGAGCATTGTGTTCTAATCCCCACCTCCATTATCCCCTCTACATTTTTTCTCACACTATTTATACACACTATTCACAGCAAAGATCCCCGGAATTTACTTCCTTCATACACTATATAGCGGACAAGACTGGGACAAATTTGCATCCCCCCTACACAAAGGGCATTACAACGTAATTCCTCTAGCATCACAAATGCCCAGGCATCTTTGTGATTGACAAAAAACCGCTGCGGATATGTGCTGCTCACGCCAGGTACAGCCAATGTCTGAATGTGAATCATGTCAGGTCGGGAACGAAGCAGCATTAAGCAATCTCAGATGTGTGCGCTGCCACCTGGCTTTTTTTTGGTAATCGGCTGCAAAATTGCTTAATAATTGTACGATATCATCCATTAGGATTATATATAAAAGGAACTTAAATGAAGAACTATATCTTGCTTGCGCTGTCTCTTCTTGGTCTTGCTTCGCTATTTGCCTACCCGGTACGTATTCAAAGCTGGAACTTGGATCAGGATGTGAAGCAGATAATCGCACTAAATATCAGCATAGACAGCGTAACCAGACACAACGGCACCATCATCGCTTATGTTCGGAACGATACCGAGTATGATTTATTGAAGTCTCTGGGCTTAGATGCCCAACGTATCCCCGATCCCTCCCGGGAATACTATGAACAGCTCCGTGATACCGCCTGGAAATCCAATACGCTGATCAACGAATACTACAGCATACCGCAATACATCAATTTTATGCAGACAAGAGCATCATCCTTTCCGAATATCTGCCATCTGGAGCAGTATGGCACTTCCATACAGGGTAATCCCCTTTACTTCATGAAAATCTCGGATAATGTGACTGTGAATGAAGCAGAACCAGAAGTTAAATTGGTTGCCAGTATTCACGGCGACGAGACCGTAGGCTATGTGATGATGTTGCGCTTGATTAAACACCTTACCGAGAATTACAATATCGACCCGGTGATTACCGAACTGGTAAACAATACCGAGCTATGGATAGCTCCTTTGATGAATCCTGACGGCTATGTGAACGGCGAAAGATACAATGCAGCGGGAATCGATTTGAACCGGAATTTCCCCATGCCCAATGGTATCACAAATCCGGATGGCTACCCTACTGCCACGGAGAACGTTGCCATGATGGACTTTAGTCAAGACCACAATTTCTGCATCGGTATAAATTTTCATGGCGGTGCCCTGGTGCTAAACTACCCTTGGGATTACACTCACGCCCTCACACCGGATAATCAGATGATTATTGATATGTCCCTCACCTACTCCTCGCAAAACCTGCCTATGTACAACAGCAATGAATTCGACAACGGGATCACAAACGGAGCAGCCTGGTATGTGATTACCGGTAGTATGCAGGATTGGAATTATGGCTTTACAAACAACATCGAACTAACCGCCGAAATCAGTAGCATAAAATGGCCAAACACCTCTACTCTAGATGGGTATTGGGATGATAACCGGCAATCTATTTTGGACTTTATCGCTTATGCACAAAATGGCATAAAAGGCACAGTTACAGATTCTGATGGTTCTCCCCTACCCGCCACTATCAGCATCATTGGCAACGACAAGGATATCTGTAACGATACCACCATAGGAGACTACCATCGCATCCTGCTGCCAGGCACATACACTATCCAAGCTTCATCACCGGGATACATACCTCAGACTGCAGTCCTCACTGTACCTGCCTCTGGATCTATAGAACACAATTTTGTGTTGCCACAAGCTTCCATTATGAATATCTCTGGTATTGTGAGAGATATCTCAGGCTTCATCAACCCAGAAGCTACCATAATGATCATGACCGATCCCCAAATCCTGCTCCAAAGCGACGCCAATGGCTGCTTTTACCTGGAAAACATACCTGAAGGAGATTACGAGGTTTCTGCTATAGGATGCGGTGGAGTATTTCACAGGACACTGCAACTGCGTAAGCACGGAGAAGAAGATCTTGTAACTCTGGTGCTGCAACCGCCAATCTTCAACGATGACTTCGAAAATGGCATCATAAATTGGAACGTTACAGGAAACTGGGGCATAGTCCAGGAAGATGGCAGCTCTGTTCTCACGGATTCTCCATCAGGAAACTATTCATCGAATCAGAATATTCCCGTCAGCCTGGTTTCCGCTGTGTCGTTGCAGAACATCGACACTCCCCAGCTCCAGTTCAGAGCAAAGTGGAATTTGGAAAGCGGTTATGATTTTGTGTATGTTGAGGCTTCTTCCGATGGAAACAACTGGGATCAACTAGATGCGATTACCGGGAATCAACCGGACTGGATCAACCTTACCTACTCTCTTGATGCCTATACAAATGGATTCATGTTTCTGCGTTTCCGTTTTGTTAGCGATTGGTCACAAACCGGAGACGGCATCTATATAGACGACCTGATTATCACCGGTACGGATACCGGTGAGCCGATCCTTGGAGATGTGAATCTGGACGGAGTTATCAGCCCTGCTGATGTTCAGGCGGTTTTGGACTACAGCGTGGGAGGAAATCTGAGTGCCGCACAATTGATCAACGCCAATACCGACCTTCTTCAAGGTGTAAAGACTCTGGATGCATTCAACATCTTGCGATATATGAAGGACAGTAACTACTTGTTCCCTCCTCAGGATCCTCTGTCTCCGATTCTGCCTGAAGCAGAGATCAATCCATTTATGGAGGGCGACAATCTGCAGATCGGCCTTTCTGATGAGCTTCGCAGTCTTCACATCAATATACCTTACGGCATCCAGGATCCTACGATTATTCCCCCTGATACGCCATATTATGTTGCCATTAACCAGGAAGATGGATTGCTAAGCTATATCGCCTATGCGTTCGTACCAGAACAAGACATCAGTGTGGCTCTGCAAAATCCTGAAAGCAATTTTAACCTGCTCGCAGAAATAAACGGCTTTGATGCCGAAATCGAAGTGCATCCTTCAGACAGTGCAGAAATCACCATCCCCGGTCCCCAGCTAACACTATGTCAAAACTACCCAAATCCTTTTAATCCCAGCACCACAATCAGCTTCAGTTTACCGGATGCCGGGCCAGCGAGTTTGAAAATATATAACACCAAGGGACAATTGGTCAGACGCCTGCTGGATACTAACTTAAACCCGGGTACTCATTCGCTTGTATGGGACGGTATGGATACCAACAGTAATGCGGTTGGCTCTGGTATCTATCTCTATCGGTTGAAAACAGGTAAGCAGACAATATGTAGGAAAATGGTACTAAGTAAATGAGACACATTGCCCTATCCATCTTCCTGATCCTCTCCTCCCTTTTGCTCAGCGGATGTCCCCAAGCTCCGGTGAAAGAGAAAGCAAAGTCCAGCTATACTTTCCGAAAGGATGGAACGCTGCAAGTTCATTCCGTAAACGGTACTCTGAAAGCTGAGTTCGACGTGGAAATAGTAAAAAGCGAAAAGGAACTGGCTCAAGGGCTCAAATATCGGGAAACTATGGAAGAAAACCAGGGAATGCTATTTGTCTTTGAACAGATTGATTATCATTCCTTTTGGATGCAAGACACTTACCTTAGTCTGGATATGATCTTTATAGATCACTACAACAAGATTATCAACATCGCCAAAGACACTATTCCCTTCAACGAAGACCCCATATATCCTGAAAGAGCAAATAAATACGTTCTGGAGGTACTTGCCGGTACCACAGATAAACTAAACATTATTGAGACGGACGAGGTAACATGGCTAGAAAACTGATCTTCCCTATTATCGCTTTGTTGCTGCTCTTCGGTTGTAAAGCCAAACCCGATGAGATGGACAATGCTACTCACACAGAGACGGAACAATCTGATGAGATTGTTATGGATTCAGAAATGGATAGTCCCGTTGAAAACGATAATCCATTACAAAGCTATCAATACTCTTGGACAAAATCCGAGGATATGCCAGATGTAGTTATCATTATCGATGATTTCGGCAATAGTGGAGGTCAACTTCTGGAGGATTTTGCTGATCTTCCGGATGAAGTGGTTTTTGCAGTACTACCGGATCTTTCCCATAGTGAGGAAGCAGCCAGTATGGCAAGCCGCAAAGGGCATGAAGTGATCATTCACATTCCCATGGAAGCGGAAAATAGCAGTATTAGTCCCGGTGAGAAGTATATATCTAAAGACATGGATGAAAAAGATATTATGAAAACTCTGGATGGTTTTATTGCCCAAATGCCCATGGCTGTTGCTGCCAACAACCACATGGGTAGTGCCACTACAGCTAGCTTGCCCACAATGAAGACGGTGCTAAGCCATCTGGCAAAAAAAGGATTGTTTCTAATCGATAGCGCCACTACTTCTCAAAGCGCGGTCTATAGTGCGGCAAGAGATTTGGATCTTTTTACTGCCAAACGTGATATCTTCCTGGATGTGCCGGATGTCAGCGACGCCACTCTGGCATCAAAGATAGAATCCCTGGCCAAGTATAAAGGGCGCAAAGAACCGATTGTCATCATTAGTCACTGTCATAATCGCGAAAAACTCGATGCAATGAGGAAGTTCATTACTCAGATAGAGAGTATGGGCTTACGCTTGGTATCTTTGCGCGATGCTTTCCCGAAAGTTAGAGCTTAATAATGAGTAATTTGTTGATTGCCGGGCTCCTGATTTGTGGATATGAATCCACAATTCTGAAAAGGAGCGTCGATTTTGCTTGACAGGATACCAAGGCATATAAAATGACTTATAGAGGTAAAGTATGAGAAGGTATATATTACTTACAACCCTGTTTACAGGCCTGATTGTTTCGGCCTGGAGCATCTCTATATACGATATTCAATATACCGCATTCCCCGGTAGTGACAATACTTATCCCTCCCAATACGCTGGAAAGAGCGTTAGCACAGAAGGCATTATAACCGCCGTGAACTACAAATCTGGTGGTTTCTTCATCTCCGAATCCGTAGCTGGGCCTTTTACCGATTTGCTAGTTTTAGAGCGCCGCAGCGATGTTCAGGTTGGAGACCGCATTAGGCTTAGCGGTGTGGTTCAGGAAAGTTTTGGAGTGACCACTTTGCAAGATATCACTTCCCTTAGAATCCTGGAACGCAACCACCCCCTGCCAAAACCCGCCAATCTCACTACTGCCCAGATCACTCACTCTGTAGAAGCTGAAGCTTATGAAAGTGTGTATGCTCGTGTTCATTCAGTCAGTGCTTCCGGGCAGAAAAGCACTCGTAACCGCCTTCTGGTAAGCGATGGCACCGGTATGTGCACAATTTCGTTGGGGAATTTTGGCAGTACAAACATCAATCCCACAAAAAGCACCGGAAATCAGTATTCATCGATTACCGGCATTGTTACATTCAGCTTTGGTGAATTTGCTTTGAATCCTGTTTCCGGTTCAGATATTGAAGTGCACCAGCCTGTTTCGGTTCAAAACCGCAGCTGGGGAAAAATCAAATCCATCTACAAATAATGAGGTTTAAATAATGAAAAAGTTCTTCAAAACTCTGCTCTTTATTGGTGGAACTGCTGCAGCCGCTCATTTGGGTATGAAAGCATACCGTCGCGTAAGTGGAACGGTAAAGCTCTCCAAATCGCTTCCTGAGTTTCTGTCCAACGTATATGGTGAACAACCCAAAGTAGACATCAACCAGACCATGAGTTATCTCTCTATCAAAGTGCGTTTTAGCCAAGAGATTCTCGATAAACACGAGGACATCGAAAATACCATTCGTGAGTATATCGACGATTTTTACCCCGAAGTAGCCAAATGCTCCGTAGATATAGACATTCAGGCCAAAGCTGAGGAAACCGAAGCTTCACCCGAAGAGGAGCCCGATACCGAGGAATAATTCCTTTTGTCTACCGCACACAATCTTGTGGTGGAGTTACTTTACTCCACCATTTTAGTATGCATTTATTATGGCAATGCCACGTAAAGCACTTATCTTATTTATTACAAAACAAAAACATTATGGAGGAATCCCATGAAAGTAATACACTATGACAATGTGGAACTGGAACCAGTAAATGCTGAAGGCGCCAAAGGAGCTCAAATCCGATGGTTGATCAGCCAAAATGATGGCGCTCCAAACTTTGCCATGCGCATGTTTGAAGTGGAACCAGGCGGCCATACCCCCTATCATCAGCATGAATGGGAACATGAACTCTATTGCCTTTCCGGGAAGGGAGCTCTCGTTACAGAACGCGGAGAACTTCCCTTTGCCGAAAACGACATAATGTATGTTGATCCCGGCATGATGCATGCTTTTAAAAACGTAGGCGAGGACACCTTGAAGTTCCTCTGCCTCATCCCTCACGAAAAACCAGCGATGAAGAGGACCATGAATCCTTTCGCTGATGAAGAAGCAAATAACTGCTAAGGGACTTTAATGAATAAGAGCAACAAAGAATACCTCTATAAGCTGTTGAATGTAGCCAGTCCTTCCGGTTTTGAATCCCAAGCACAAAAGATAACCAGAGATTATCTTCGCGGTACCTGCGACGACATTTCTACTGATGTAAACGGCAACCTGATCGCCTTTAAGCGCGGCTCCAGCGATCTGAAGGTGATGATTGTCGGCCATGCCGATGAAATCGGTTTTATGATAAACTACATCGATGAGAACGGATACATCTATGTGAAATCCTTAGGTGGATTTGACGTAAATCTGTTGCCGGGTCTGCGCCTGGATATCCATCACGATGGGAAAATCGTACGTGGAATCATCGGCAAAAACGCCCCTCACATGACTCGTGGAGATTCAGATACTCCCAAGCTGAAGATGGAGGATATTTGGATCGACATCGGTGCCAAGGACAAGAAGGATACTGAAAAAAGAGTCTGTGTAGGAGATATCATTACTCTTCACAGTGAAATCGAAGAGCTTAGCGAAGATCTGATCGTTAGCAAGGCTACAGATAACAAGGTGGGAGTGTATATTGCCGCTGCTGTAATGAAAGCCCTTAGCAAAACACCCATCTCGGCAAATTATTACGCTGTATCATCGGTTGGTGAAGAAACCACCATGAAAGGCTCTCGCACCAGCTCCTATAAGATCGAACCGGATATTGCCATCGCCGTCGACGTAACCTTCACCTCGGATGTTCCCAATGCAGATAAACGCAAATTCGGCGATGTAAAACTCGGTAAAGGTCCCACTCTCACACTCGGTGCAGCGCTGCATCCCGGTTTGAATAAACATCTGCAAAGCTTGGCAAAAAAGCTCAAGATTCCCATGCAGCTTGAGATATCTCCCAGTTATACGGGAACAGATGCCGACGCTATTCATGCTCAACGGGGCGGAGTAGCAACGGCAGTTCTGAGCATCCCCAATCGCTACATGCATTCTCCCAATGAGATTATAAGTCTGCAGGATATTGATAACGCGGTTAAACTCCTCACGGAATTTGTGAAGACAGTAGATACAAAGTTCGACTTGAGTAGATAAACAATTATCTTAAGACACTTGGGCACTGCTTCACCCTAGCAGTGCCTTTATTAGTGTCTCCTCATCCTCCCTTGTTGGAGTTATATTAAAGCAGATATCATCCCGTTATGATCGAGTGCCCACTCGATCATAACGGGATGATATCTGCTTCAGCACTGCTTTATGCCAAACGAAATGACATAGCAAAGCTTCAGTATATTGCAAAATAAAAACCTTAATCTGCAATTCTCTTGACAGAAAGCTAAGGATATTATAACAGGCAGGAGTGGGTGTTACAACCGCGATTAATTCCAGAGGAAGAGGATAGTGGAGAGATTAGTTTCTAAGGCCCTGACAGAAAATCTGCGCGCTACAAAAGTAGCTGAGATCGAACTGGATGAGTCCGCGCTTTGGCTACTTGATGTATCCCGAAACTTCTATGGAGTAAACCAACGCTTACGCAGTTTTCTGGATGAACTGTACCATCCATTTGTGAATCCCAGTATTACTCTGAGCCTGATGCGTGCCAGCGTATTAGGAGATCTTTGGTGGTTTACTTCTCAAAATGAAAATCCCCAGAGATGCATTCGGATAATCTTGGATATGTATCGCAAGGCAGAGGCATTATGCCAGAAAGACGCAGAACGGATGCAGCTTTTCAGCGATTTCCTGGAATTCAGCCAAGCCATGTGTGAGCAGGATCTACCCGATATATTTAATGAGTTACTGCATATTCTGAAGAACTTTATCGAAAACAATCTGCCCCTGTTTATCCGTCTCAGTACTCAGGCTCGCAGAACTCTGATATTCTTGGGTCATAAATGCCATGAGAAAGATGTTGTCGTATCCATGCTAAGATTGATCCTCTCGGAAAACCTCAGCTACTGGCAGCAAAACACAAACATCAGCAAGTGGTTGAAAGCGCTCAAAAATGTACCTGAGAACATAGATGAAAGCCTGTTGCCAAACGACAAATTCTATTACCATTGGCAGAGACACCTGAAACAGGCTTCAAGCCCGGAAGACTTCAAGATAGTGCCTGCCTTCACCGAAATTGCCACCTTGCATCGGGATTACATTCGCGAGTTTGCCTCTCTGAGCCACAGAGTGCAGTATATCTTCTTTCTTTTAGGACAACCCACGATGTTGGATATGATGGACCACCTTTTGTGGGATCTGAATCGGCAATTGGCAGACATGTATCAAGAGCTCTCCATAGATGAAGTTCACGATATGGTCGATACTGTGTTTGACACTCTGAAACACTTTACCGAAACCCATATGAGCATCGTGCTGGATTGTGTTCTGACCATCGGGAGAGCTGTGCTGAAGGGGAGTAACAGCTCATTACACAAGCATATAATCGACCACATTATAGATCTTGGCTTTACTCCTCCGGGTGAAGTACGGATATCCGGAGACTGGCAGATTGAGGTGGACAAAAACCACGTAAAACACCTCAGAATCCTGCTTGAGCTTATCGCCATCAATCCCGTGCAAAATAAAGATCTTCTGGCCTTCACCATAATCAGTATGAGCAAGCACGGAGTATTCATTTCGGATACAGACCTGTTTCAAAAAGACGTCTCTGCGTTTTTGGGCGCCAATATCAAGACCATCTTCGTGCAATGCAAACATCTCTTGCGCATGTTTCCGGTATTCTTCAATGAAATCGGCGCAGAAGGGGAGATAAGAGACACCAGCACCAATCTGGATGAGTTGTCCCAAAGAAAAGACCGCCTGATCCACTTCCTGCGTAAACAGGTTCACACCGAAAGCAATAACACTCATATCACCTTGATAGAATGTATCTTGCGCTATTGGATTACCTTGGATCCCAGCCCTTTGGAGCACATTATCCCCGCCGATGTATGGGAGAGCATTCAGGAGATTGATGAGCGTACGTTGCACCAGAGCCGCGCAACCAAGCAGTTTTTGGCAGATAACAAACTTACGGATTCAGAATTGCTATCGCTATCGTGGCAGAAGGCGGAGATCATCTTTGCAGATATGGAAGAGGATTACTACAATAAACGTCTGAAGTTATTGTGCTATTGCCACTTCCTGTTAAAAGACAAGTACAACCTGGATCCCTACGATATCGTTAAATTCCTTTCCCGTTATAGTTTCTTTGACGGACACGAACAGAATCGCCTGCGCAGCAGCCTAACCCGCAGGGATTATGACAGTTCCATACGGCAGATGCTGACTTATATTGGAAGACTGAATGCTCAGATTCTGGATCCAAAACCCACTAGCCCTTGGGAAAACATCTATTACAAGCGGCATATCGCTGCCGGAATTCCTTCAATGTATGGCATGTATAGAGAGCCCAAATTGGAAGCCATGGGTATGGTGTTCCGCTTGGAGAATGTGATCCGGCGCCTTTTTGAACGTAGTGTGGGACAATTGAATCTGAACTATATAAACGGGAAAACCATGCGCCGCATTGTTCGCATCTTGGAAATATACGATTATGCCATGCGACAGGAGATGGTAACCAGCGATGCCTTCAGTACAGCACTGGCTATGCTTAGCTCAGTTCAGAACATCTCGAATCTTTCCCTGGAGCAATATCTGGATATCTTCAACCTGTTGAAAGACAGTGTAAATGAACTGGCCAATGAATACTATTACCGCTTTTACGACAACCAATTATCACGGGCCAAAGCTGATGAAGACAGTCGTACCAGAAACGAGATTTTTGCCGAAGAATTCTATCGAAACTTGCTCTCAACATCCTTTCTGGTACAGGGTTTGGACAATTTTATTACCAGGATATTGGAATCCCTCACTCAGATGCGACAGCTCTTTAGCAAAGAGAACATCGTCCAACTGATGTCCTACGATCCCGATCGTCTCTTCTTCCATCTATATACTCGAAATTCCCGCATCGAAAACCAAGTGCTTTTGGGCTCCAAAGCCTTCTTTCTGAAGCGTATGCACCAATATGAATTCCCCATTCCTCCCGGTTTTGTGATCACTACTGATCTCTTTAGAAACAGAAAAATCATCAATACCCACCCGGATATCTCCAGCGAGTTTGACCAGTTATTGTGGGATAATTTACATAAGATGGAGCGTTATACAGGCTTGGGATTTGGTGATCCGCAAAAACCACTGCTCTTCTCCGTGCGCTCCGGTGCTCCCATGAGTCTTCCCGGTGCGATGGATACCTTCCTGAATATCGGCCTTACGGATGAGATAACTCTGAAGCTATCTCAACGCCCCAATTACGGTTGGACAGCCTGGGATTGTTACCGGCGCCTGATCCAAAGCTGGGGCATGGCCTACGGCATCCCCCGTGATGAATTTGACAACGTGATGATAAACTACAAGAAATCTTACGAGATACGGCAAAAAACACAATTCTTACCACAGCAAATGCGCGAGATGGTGGATGATTACAAAAAAGTCCTTTCCAATTACAACATATCTCTGGAGCAAGATCCTTACCGCCAGCTTTATAAATCCATATCCCACGTGCTGGATAGCTGGGACACAAAACGAGCCAGGATGTACAGGGCAAAGCTTCACATCGCTGAAGAATGGGGCACGGCGGTAATCATCCAAAAAATGGTCTTGGGAAACATCTCACTAAATAGCGGTACCGGAGTAGTGTTCACACATGCGGATTGGCATAAAGAGCCTGGGATTTTCCTGAATGGGGATTTTACATTATGTAGCCAGGGTGAGGATGTAGTTGCAGGCTTGGTTCATACTCTGCCAATTTCCGAAGCAGAACGCTTTCACCGCAATGGCGACGTATCTTTGGAGAAAGATTTCCCTGCTTTGTATCACAGCCTATTGCGTTATGCCAGGCAACTGATCGAAGATCACAACTACCCCCATCAAGAAATTGAATTCACTTTTGAAGGAAGCTCCGAAAAGCAGCTTTACATACTGCAGACTCGTAACCAGGTAATCCACAAAAGCCCCGAATATCAGGTGTTAGGAACCTCAGATCTGCATCTGGAAAGTCTGGGAAGCGGTATTGGCATCGGCAAAGGCGCAGTGAATGGGATTATAGTGATCAATCAAGAAGACATACACCGCTTTAAAGATCATGGAGAAGCCCTTATTTTGGTACGCCCGGATACTGTTCCGGACGATATGATGATGCTCTTTGAGTGTCAGGGATTACTCACTTCCCGGGGCGGAGTAACTTCACATGCTGCTGTTACCGCAACCCGTCTGGGCCTGATCGGAGTAGTAAATTGCAGAGATTTGGTGGTGAACGAAGAAAACTCCACGTGCAAGATTAAGAATGTGGAGTTTAAGGCCGGAGACATGATTACATTGGACGCCAATGGCGGAACCATATACTTGGGCAAGCATCCCTTGCAAAGCGTACAATCTTTGGTATAGCACAAAAAATAAAAGGAGATCGCAAGCATGAACCTCAGCTTACGAAACAAGAACCTCTTGGGTATCAATGGCTTGGGAAGAATCGGAAAGCTCGTGCTTTGGAATCAGATTCACCTGAAGTACTTCGACGGTATTGTAGTTAATTGTGGTCGTGATGTCGGGAAGACATTGGACGACTTGATCCAAGTGATCGAAACAGACAGTACATATGGTTCCATCCACAAGTTCCTCCACGGTGTGGTAGGTGGTAAAGCGGAAATCAAGATCCTGGACAAAGACAAGCCCATCCTGGAAATCGATGGTATTCCCGTTAAAGTCCTAAGAACTGCAAGAGATACTAAAGACATCAATTGGTTAAACGAAGGCGTGAAGATTGTGGTGGATTGCACCGGTAACTTCCTGGATCCAACCATGGCCTCCGAAGGCGGAAAACCTTGCCTGCGCGGACATCTGGATGCTGGAGCTTTGAAAGTGATTTGTAGTGCTCCTTTCAAGATCAAGGGCACAGCACAGACTCCTCCCGACGCAAAGACCATGATCTATGGTATCAATCACCTGGAATTCAATCCCGCGGAACACCACATTATCTCCGCTGCATCCTGCACTACTACGGGTCTCTCCCACATGATCAAACCTCTCTTGGAAAACAACCTCACATCCAGGATCGTAACGGCTTCCATGAGCACAATCCATGCAGCTACAAACACCCAATCCATCCTGGACAGCGTACCCAAAACCGGAGCCACGGATTTGCGCAAATCCCGCAGTGTGATCAACAATATCATCCTCTCCACTACCGGTGCAGCAAAAGCCCTGGAACTCGTGATGCCAGAGATCAAAAACATCGGATTCATGGCAGATAGCGTACGCATACCCACAAACACGGTATCACTGATAAACCTGAACGTAACCTTCTATACACAGATGGACGACTTGGGTGAACCCTTGATCAACCGCAAGTTAATCAACGATGTATATGCTGCTGCTGCAAAAGGCGCTCAAAAAGACCTTTTAGTGTATAGCGAACGCCAAAATGTGTCAGCAGATTTGATCGGCAGCATGGCTGCTATCACCATAGAAGCACACGAAACTCATACCCGAACCGGTTTTATCAGCTTCCCTCCCGAAGCTCTGGCTCAACAGGGACTTAAAACCGATAAACAACTTGAAATGCCGGTTACTCATGCCAAGATATTTGGTTGGTACGACAATGAGCTTGGCTCTTATGTAAACAGTCTTTCGAGGCTGACCAACTACATAGCCGGTAAAAGCATGTAAAGATTACTAACCAACACAGGCCCGGGATCCCGGGCCTTTTCTGTATACCTACTATTCGACTTTATGCTTGACCGCATACCTGCTCTCTGTAGCGTTGCAAGCATGAAACAAGTATTGATAATCTGTACCGGAAATTCATGCCGCAGTATCATGGCGGAAGCTTTGATAAACCATTATCTAAAGGATGAATGGCAGGCATTTTCCGCCGGTACCCATCCATCCTACGTGCATCCTTATGCGATCATGGCATTGGAGGAACTGGGCATTGATGTTCATGGCTTACGCAGCAAATCCATCTCGGAGTTTTGGGATTCTGAAGACTTGGATCTCGTAATCACTGTATGTGACAGTGCAAAAAGAAACTGCCCCGTCTTTCTAAAACCCATTCCTCGCATTCATCTCAGTCTGGAAGATCCATTAAGATACGGCGTGTTGGATTTTGATGAAGCTATACTAGGCTTTCGAAAAGTACGCACTGAAATCGTGAACAAACTGCTCCCCCTGTTACAGAATTATGAGTCTCGATAAGATAAAACTGAAGCTAATATATACATCCAGACGCAACACCATATGCTATACGGCGATTGATCACGATACTCTGTCCATCAAAGCGCCCCACGGCCTATCCATGGACTACATCCAACAAGACATCAAACGCAACAGAAACAGGCTCCAACAACTCTTTGACAGCTACAACCTGGATTCCCCCTCTTTCGACTATTCTGATGGCTCGAAGCTCCTGCTTATGGGTGATGACTTTACGCTCCACTACATAGATACAGAAGAGTATATATGGTTTTTGAACGTTGATATGCATATACTGTGTGTCTCCAAAGCCCATCAGTCGCAGATAGTGGAGGTATTGAAAGACTTCTACTCCAGCCAGGCGGAATACTTGCGCAGCAGATGCCGGACTCTGGCTTCGGAACACGGCATTAAAGTAAACAGAATTGCGCTCCGCTGGACTCATAGCAAATGGGGATCGTGTTCCACTCTGGGAAATGTGAATCTTTGTAAATTCCTGATCCTGGCTCCGACAGCTATTCAGGATTACATCATTTTACATGAGTTGTGCCACTTGATACATATGAATCACTCCAGCGAGTTCTACGCTCTTTTGGGAAAAATGGATCCAGACTACAAGCTACATAGACATTGGCTGAAAGATAGGGGTAAAAGCTTAAGGATTTTCCCTCAAAACAGTTAAACAGAATCATTATGTCGGTCTCTTCGGTTCCACATATTCGTCCATGCGCTGATAACGCCAGCGCAGAAAGATACGATCCAGTAATGCCACTATGCCAAACAGCAGCATCGAGAGCAGTATTATCACAAAGATCACCGCGAAGACATGAGCCGTATGGAAGGACTTTGTTGCCCGGGTCATATAGATGCCCAATCCGGCTTTTCCCCCCAGCCATTCGCCTATCACGGCTCCCATCACGCTGTATGTGGCAGCCAGTTTCAAACCGGTAAAAAACCCAGGAAGACCAGCGGGAAGCTTCAGATATCGAAAGCACTTGTAGCCCGTTGCCCCCAAAGCCTTCATCAGTCGAAGTTGATCTACGGACACTTGTTGAAATCCCTCAAATAATCCCAAGACAATTGGGAAAAAACACACTAATATCACGGTAAAAATCTTTGCTGATACGCCATATCCGAACCAGATTATTATGATCGGTGCCACAGCAATGATCGGCACAGTCTGAGAAACCAGCAAATATGGATAGATAATCTGCTTGAACAACTTAGATGCATCCATTAAAATCGCTGTAGCAGATCCCAAGACAATGCTGATGAGCAAGCCTGTTACTGCCTCAAGCAGCGTCGGCTTCAAATGATGCCAGATCAAATCTGAATTATGAACGAAAACGTCCAGTACTGCCTTAGGTCCGGGTACTATCCAAAAAGCTATCTTTGCAGTACTGCTGACGAACTGCCATAATATCAACAGCAAGAGCAGGAATCCCAAAGGGAGAAGGCTCTTCTTCACATCTCCCCTACTTGCCTGATCTCCATTTCCAATCGCACTTTAAATCGTTCATACACTGTACGCTGCACGTGTTGGATCAAATCTCTTACATCCCTGGCAGTAGCTCCGCCCAGATTTACAATGAAGCCGCAGTGTTTATTGGATACCTGTGCGCCGCCAATTCTGAATCCGCGCAGTCCGCAATCGTCGACCAGCTTACCGGTAAAATGGCCTTCAGGGCGTTTGAACACAGAACCCGCACTGGGCATATCCATCGGTTGTTTCTCGTTTCTCATCGCATCCCATTTATCCATTGTTGCCCGAATCTCTTCCGGATCGGATACAATCAGCTGAAATACCGAACTAAGGTGGATCAGACCTCTATCCTGCAAGGCACTATGCCTATAGCTAAAAGCATGAGCTTCCTTGTTCAGATGAAGGATGGGATTGCTGCTTTGCAGGCTTTCCAAGCTGGGACTGAGGCATTTGCTGCAATACAGTACATCTTTGATCTCTCCTTCGTAAGCTCCGGCGTTCATAAATACTGCCCCTCCCACCGATCCCGGTATCCCGCAGGCAAACTCCAAGCCCGACAGCCCTTCCTTTTGGCAAAAGTCACAGAGTTCTTTCAGACTCCGCCCAGCGAATGCAGACACATAGTTCTCGTCACGTGTTATCTTATTGAAGCCTTCCATGCTTATCACTAGGCCCCGTATACCTCTATCCCCTATCAATAAATTGCTGCCCTTACCCAGGATGAACCATGGAACTTCATGCTGGAGGGCATATACCAAAAGGGATATCAGGTCACGTTGTGTGTCCGGCTTTGCCAAGACATCTGCCGGGCCTCCAATTTTGAAGCTGTTATAAGGCGCCAAGGGCTCATCAAACATCAGTTTTCCCTGTTCTGCCAGATGTTGGAACTGTTCTTTGATCTGTTTCATATTTTGCTAAAGAACCTCGTGATTTCATTAATGAGTTGCAATTCATCTTTCAATTCCAGATGTTTGCCGGGCAGTATCTCCTTGAAATATGTGCCATAGCGTTTGCGGCTTACTCTGCTATCCAGGATCAAGACAATACCTCTATCGCTTTTGGAGCGGATCAGTCGGCCGAAACCTTGCCGGATTCTCAGTAAAGCGTTTGGCAACATATAATGCATAAAAGAGTCCTTGTCTTCGCGTTCAAGCTTGTCGATATATGCCTCTACTAAAGGCTCTGAAGGTACTTGGAAGGGAATCTTGTATAGAATCAACAGCGACAAGGAATCTCCCTGCACATCCACTCCTTCCCAAAATGAAGAAGTGCCCAAAAGAACCGCATTGTTCGCCTTTTTAAACTCCTCCAGGATGCTGCTGCGGCTGCCTCCTTTACCCTGCACAAAGAGCGGCCTTTGCCCATAATACATGTCGTCAGCCACTTCATTGTACACAATATCCAAATCCCTGTAGGCAGTGAACAAGGCCATTGTGCCCACATCCACAGTCTGAAAGATCTGTTTCAGACAAGACAGTGCCTGAGGTTGAAAATATTTATCTTTAGGCTCCGGCAGGAAGCTGGAGATCAGCAATTTGGACTGCTTGTCATAATCAAAAGGAGAATCCACAAACAGTTCCACTACTTTCTTGTCCTCCAGCAAGTTCAAACCGGATTGGTTGAGGAAATAGCGGAATGATCCTCGAATGCCCAGAGTGGCTGAAGTGAAGACGATGGATGGCACTTGGGAATGCAATAGCTGTTTCAGAAAAACATTTACTTCTATGGGAGCATAGTTCAGAACTGCCGCAGGAACATTACGATCCGGGCGCGGATTGTTCTCTATCCACAAGGCAAAATTATCCAGATCCGGCTCTGTGATGTATAGCAGAACTGCTTCCATCTCACTAAGCCGCATCACAAAAGCCGAGATTGCCTCCATGTGTCGGTCGTAGCCAGCAACCTGCTTGCTTTCCAGAGAGTTTATCACGTTTTCCATGGCCTTGGCTGCTTTCAGTATCTCTTTGAAAAGCAGCAAAAACTTGCCCAGCAAAGCAAATAGATCGGTAGCCTCTGCCTTGGATTTGATGCGCAGTTTGTTGTAAGAATCTGCCGCAGCACACATTGCCGAAGCCAAGTTGAATATGTCCATCGCTGGCTTGCGCGCTTCTTCGATCACATCTTCCAAACGCTTAGCCACAGCCAGACACTGATCCTTCTTTGCTTCGGGTAGCGGACTCTTGGCCAGTGCTTTGTCCCATCCGGCCAGAAAGCTGCTGCTATGAAGCCGTGAGCTGCCCGCAATCTGGTTCATCAGAATGATCACATCTGCGTAAGATATTGTGGATCCCAGATGCTTGGAAGCTGAAGAAATCAGGTTGTGCGCTTCATCAATCACCAGATAGTGATATTCCCCCAAGCTGCTATTCTCCATTCGCATATCTGCCAATAGCAGCGCATGATTAGCTACTACCACAGAGGCATTATCGATCTCTCGACGCAAGTTCATGATGTAGCAATGGTGGTAATGCTGGCACTTACGATTCCCGCATAAATATCTGTCTGAGCATATTTTACGCCAAGTAATACTGAAGCGTCCCCGGTCAAAAGAGGAGTTTTCCGAGATGTCTCCGGTTACGGTCTGCAGCTTCCAAATGTATAGGTACAATAACGCGTGTGCATCCCAAGCACTTAGTTCCCTGCTACTCTGGTTTATTAGTTCTTCCCATCGCCTTTCACAAACGTAATTCTCCCGCCCTTTTATTAAAACCGCTTTGAAGGCTACAGGTAATATCTTCGCCAATTGCGGTAGATCCTTGTAGAAAAGCTGTTCCTGCAGGTTCTTGGTATTTGTGGATACCACAACCTTTGCTTTGCTGCGCTGTGCAAACTCCAGGGCTGGTACCAGATAGGCGAATGATTTTCCCACTCCTGTACCAGCTTCCACCACAAGATGATCCTCGTTTGTGAAAGCTTCGGATACCGCTTTGGCCATCTGAACCTGACCCTGGCGAAACTCAAAATTGGGAAACTTCTGAGCAAATATGCCATCTTCAGAAAACACAGCTTCGATCTGAGGATCAACAGTTGCAGGCAGGGCATTGTCAATCACATTGTAAAAAGGACTCTTGATACCGGAAACAGGAGGAGCTGAGATAGCAGATTGGCGTTGAAAGCGGACTATATCCTCAAAGAAGCTGGTGCTCTGGATCTGTGCCATTTTAGCAAAGGATTGAAGCCGCGCGTTCACAATCATACTGAAGTTTTGGCAGGCGTAATCTCCCAGAGCCATCAGCAATTCTCCGGTTGCTTTGGCATCAGCGTCGGCACGGTGAGCGTTTTCCAACTCTATACCAAAATGCTTTGCCATCGTTCCTAACTTGTGATTTGTGCTCAAGGGCAGATAGGTTCTGCTCAGCTCTGCTGTATCCCATGTACCATTATCTAGCGGAAAGTCTGCCAATTTGCCATAGTTATAGTTGATGAAGCCCAGATCGAAGGATACATTGTGCCCCACCACGATGTCGGAACCAACAAAGCTCTTCAATCGAGGCAATACTTCAGCAATATCTGGTGCACTGTCCACATCCTCATTAGTAATATGAGTAAGGAACATAATGAACTTCGGCAAAGCCTGACTTGGCCTTACAAATGTGTCGAATACTTCCACAGCTTTGCCTTGACGAAAGCGGATAGCAGCTATTTGGATGATCTCGTCTTTGCGCTCCGATAGTCCGGTAGTCTCGATATCCAGGGCAGTAAAATTCAGCGTCTCAGAAAACTTCATCCCTCGTCCCTGAATAGATTGTAGCGCTGCAATTTTTTAATGAGACCCTGGCGCGAAAGCCCCAACTCTCTGGCTGCCTGGGTTTGGTTCCAGTCATACTTTTCCATGCATGCAGAGATCATTTTCCGTTCAAGTTCTTCCACAGCTTCCTTCAGATTTTGCTTTGTGCTCAAGAGGTCAATTGTGCGGCTGTGCTCAAAGTGACGATGCACTTCCTCCGAGAAATCCGAGGCATGAATGAAAGTATTGTCTTCCACCAAAGTTACTGCTCGCTCAATTTCATTCTCCAATTGGCGCACATTTCCCGGAAATTCATAGTTCTCCAAGGTCTTCATGGCTTCATCTGTAAAGCCCGATACATTTTTGCCAATGCGTTTGTTGTATTTATCCAAAAAGTGGATCGCAAGAAGCGGGACGTCTCCAGGACGATTTTTTAGGGGTGGTACTTGAATGCGGATCACATTAAGCCGATAGTATAGATCCAAACGAAAATCACCTTTATTCACCTTATCCAAGAGCGGAACATTGGTGGCGCAGACCACGCGAACATTCACTTTCTCCGTCTTGGTGGCGCCAACCCGTTTCACCTCACCTTCCTGCAGGAATCGCAGCAGTTTGGCTTGAGTGGATTGACTGATGTCGGCAATCTCATCCAGGAAGAAAGTACCGCCGTCGGCTATTTCAAAGAGACCCTTCTTATCGTATGCTGCTCCGGTGAAACTACCTTTTACGTGACCAAACAGTTCACTTTCCAGCAGGGTTTCAGGCAGAGCTCCGCAATACTGAGCCACAAATGCTTTCCCAGCGCGATTGCTGCCATAATGCAAGGCTCTGGCGATCAATTCCTTTCCAGTTCCGCTATCTCCTTCTAAAAGCACTGTGGTAGGGGTGTCCTTCACCTTTTCTATGATCTCGAAAATCTTCATCATCTCCGGACTTTTACCAATTATATTGGCATATAACCTGCCTTCGTGAAGCTGTTCCCGAATGGTAGCATGTGTCTTTTCCAGATTTGCGTTGCGGATGTTCTCGATAATTACGATTATCTGATTTGATAACGCATTCAAGAGGTTGATAATGCGTTCGCTGAAGTAGCGTGAACCGCTTTTGCAGAAGAGCAATACCGCACCCAGGGTATCCTTGCGGATGGATAATGGCAACAGCAATATATTGTTGTATGATGCCGCAAAATGAGGTTGCTTGTAGTTTAGTACTTTGTTCTCCTGATGTACTTCCGCACATAGATACATGAAGCTATCATAATCCTTGTCTTCCGCCGAGAAATTCCTGAATATCTTATATTCCCAAGCATCTGGTAGATTTGCTGTACTGTGCAAACATAAAATACCGCCGTCCGCCTCCGAAATCTCTATCAAGCTAGTAAGAGATTGCTCGATAATCAGATCCAGATCTGTAATCGTATTCAGCTTCTGCGTGATCTCATAAAATTGATTGAGCAGGTTCTCTTCAAACTTCACTTCTTGCATCTGCGAGGAATATTCGCGGGAAATCCTTTGCATCAGTATGTCATTCTGTTCCAAGAGCTTTATGGAGCCATAATGCTGAATCACTTTCTTGTTGTTTTTCAATATCTGCAGAGCCTGTTCCCATTCTTCCAGATCCAACAGCACTTCGGCCAATTCGTAATTTGCCAAAGACAGCTCGTAATGACTATTTGTGGCAACAAAGCGTTTGAGTGCTTCTTCCAGATGCGTTTTGGCGTTTTCCGGATTCTTGCGTTCCAAGAGCGCACGCAGATAGTATGTCCAGCCGATTTCGAAGTCATTCTGTTGTTCTGTAGCAAGACGGAAAGCTTCATTCAGAAAATAATCCGCACTATCGGCATTATGAGTCATAATGAAGTAATAGGCCTGGTTTTGGCAGCCTTCGATAATCTTGTCCCTGGCACCAAGTGCTTTGAAGAAATCGAAACTCTCCATCAGGTAGCGGTATGCATCTTTGAACTTGTGCAGTTTTGTGAGCACCGAGCCCAGATTGCCATAGAGCTCTGCTTTGATGTATTCATCGCTCACTGAGGGTAGCATCTCCAAGCCCTTGAAATATAGGTCATAAGCCAGGTTCAACTCACTACTCTTTTCATATACTTCACCCAGGTTGTTGAAGGAGCGCAGCAACCCCTCGCCAAAGCTGTTTTCTTCGCTTAGCTTGATGGCTTTTTCATAATAGCTGATGGAGCCCTTCCAATCTCCCTTCTTGAAACTGAGTGCCCCCAGATTGTTCAGAGACGCCACAGTGTTTCGGAAGAAATTGAATTCTATAGCTGTTTCCAGGGATTTCCTCAGCGCATCTTCAGCTCTGTCGAAATCACCGTGGTCCATCATTGTAACCCCAATGTTGTTGTATATATTGGTAATATTGTATGGTTCCGAGAGCAGACGCTGTATCTTCAGAGCTTCTTCCAGATAGTATAAAGACCGGGCAGCATCACCCTTATCGTCCATCAATCCGCCCAGGTTATTGAAGCACACAGAAATACCGTTCAGATTGTAGTAGTCCTTTTCCAGGGCTAAGCTTTTTAGAAAGTATGTCTCACTCTGCTCCCAATCCCCCTGAAACATGTACAACACACCCAGATTGTTGTAGATTGCCGCCAGTCCGGCATGATCATCGGCAAGGCCGTACATAGTTTCAGACTCCTTGAATGCTTCTTCAGCTTGATCCCATTCATTGATGTAATAGTGTATTTTCCCCTTGATTTTCTTAGCTTCCGCCTGAATCAGATAGCGCTGGTGCTGGTCTTCGATGTTGCCCATGGATTGCAGCACCGTATCAAGAGTCTCAAAAGCCTCGTTGAACTCTTCGCTTTCAGTAAGGATATCTCCTTTCAGCAGTTGGATTCTGGATTTCCAGTAGGCATCAATCGTAGCAGGAGAGTATTTTTTTATGATCTCCAGGGCAAAGCTATTTGAATTCACGGCAAAAAGCGTATTAGACAGGTTGTACACAATCTCTTCCGCCGGCAAGTTGTTTTCCGTGCATATATGAAGGCATTGACGATAGTAGTCTATTGCCTTATCCTTCTGACTGATGCTCGAATAGCAGGCTGCCAGCTTTACCGTATTTTGCATCTTTTCCTGGGCATTCTTGCTAATCGAAAGAAGATAATCGTAGATGCTGATGCAGCTTTCTCCGTCTGAAATCAGCATAAACAGCTGCAACATCTCATTGAATAGAGCCGCATTGTAAGCTGCATAACGGATGTTCAAGCGCAAGAGCACCTGCGGCAACACATCGTTTTTCTTCAGATACGTGCTGATCTTCTTCAGCAAAGCGGGGGTAGAATCCGGATTCTCTTCCAGCCACAATCCAAAAGCACGTTTCTTCTGAACCACGCAAGTGTCGTTCACGATTGCCAACAAACCACGCTCCACCAAAACCTTGCTATCGGTCTTTATTCCCTTACGTCCCAATGCTTCGGAGATATCGCTCAATTTCATCCCATCCAGCGTATATGCAGTTATCAAAAGTTCCAGCTGGCTCTCACTAAGATACTGCAAGCTTTGATAGTACACTTCGTGAGGATCGTAGGTCTTTTCCAAATACAGACTCAGGTCAAAGCCACCCTTGGGTTTTTGTCCTCTCATCTCTGAAAAGATCCGTTCCAGGATCATAAGGTTACCACCGGATATTTTATGCAGAATCTCTCCTTCGGAGATATAGCTCAATCCCGCTTCGGGGAAAAGGTTGCTCAGGAGCTTTTGCAGATCCTCTGCTCCCAAACTGGGCAAGTTCTCTTCTATTGAGAAGGGGAACAGCCGCTTTTGCGAAAGAGCAACTATCTGAATCCCCGTATCTGCCGCATATTGAACCAGATACTGTAGGAAATCCCTGCTATAGGCATCCAATACATCACTATCATCCACAATCAGCACAAGAGGTTTTAGGAGGTCCCGCTTGAGCAATTGCTCGGTAAAGTAGTAGAAGAAGTCGTATTTCTTGCCGGTCAGGTATTTCGAATAATGCTCTTCAAAGAGCTCCATCTGAGCATGCTCATCCAAACCTGTCAATATACCTACCAGCTCTGTAAAATGATTGAAATACAGGGGATGAGGGCTAAAGTACACAATCTGCGCATACTTCTCTTGCAAAGCGGAGATAATTGGCGTAATGAGGTAGGACTTTCCAGAACCGGACTTGCCGGTAATCTCCATCAGGTGACTGTGACTGCTGTCTTGAATTTGTTCCAGCACGCGCGACAAATTAAAGCGCTCGGATACGAATTCATGCATCTGTTGATATAGCTTTTCAGGCATTCATCATACTCCTGAATCAGTTTGTTGACAGTACAACTGTAAAAAGAATTGACATACTGTCAAGCAAAAAAAGCCCCGCGCTTCGGATTGTCCAATTGAGACTAAGAAGTGACACCTGATAAGAAGTGACACCTGA
>JAQWBI010000021.1 GCA_028706475.1 Candidatus Cloacimonadota bacterium | reverse complement strand
CACTAATGTTCAGGGTTCCACCGCCATTGTTAGTGATGGTCACGTTTTGAGGACCAGTCTGAGGGCCGTTCATCACCGTACCGAAGTTAATGGCATCTGGGCTGTAAGCGAAGATTGGCCCGGCGGGGATATCCTCAACGGTAACATCATCAATACCTAGGTCACACATTCCACTTCCATAATTGCTTATTCCTCTAAAGCGTAGATAGACAGTTGAAGAAGCATATGCCTCTAGACTAATGGTATTTTGGAACCATGCTCCTGTATTACTAGCATTTGAATGAGTGTATAGAGTAGTCCAAGTAGCTTGATTATCATTCGAAATGTCTACAAACAAAGGTTCTTCAACTGTGGCTGATCCTATCCAATATTGATATGATAACCGTTTGGTCGTAGCATCCAGAGCTACCGGAGGAGTAATCATGCTGTAGGGATTGTATGTAGTACTTGCCAAATAGCAGTAAAGGTACGCAAACGACGTTCCACTGGCTGGAGCAGAGGCACCATGAGAGGAATCAGAAGTTGTCGCTTTCCAATGCTGTGACGCACCGGAAGTACCCTCTGTGGCAACCCAGTTTAAGGGTAATGTTCCAGCGCTAACCTCAAAACCTTCAGTCCATGGGAAGCTTGAGATAATGGGATTTGATCTTGTGGTAAAGCTTTGCACAGTAGCTTGAGGACCGGTACCTGCTCCACTATAAGCTTCCACCGTCCAATAATACGTGGTATTATATGCCAAAGGAGTGGTGAGTGTATAAGGAGATGTCACGTTGGAGGCATATAGGGTAGTTCCGTCCACCGTGTCCAGATAGAGGTTGTAACCTGTGGGTACGCCACCAGTAACAGGAGCTGTCCAGGTGAAAGTGGTATTTTCAACCACATTTATAGCTAGATCAGCAGGAGCTGAGAGGACAGGGGCACCTGGCGCTTCGGGTGTGATATCTGGGGCAATTATTCTATCGATGTAGAAGCTTGCACTCTGACTACCTGTTTGTACACCCAGGTAGTAATTGTTTCCTGCAAGAGAGCTTAGGTCAGCTATTGTGTTGTACCAGGTATAGGTTGATGCGTGTGAAATGGGAGTTCCGAGTGGTGTCCAGGTTACACGATCTGCTGAATAAACAACTTGCAAGGTTCCTGAAGTGCTGCTAGATAATGTCCACAGGTCTAAGGTGCTATTGGCTAGAATTGTAACCTTCGGTGTGGAAAGTATATAAGCAGTGCTTGTGCTACCATACCTGGTGGCACTGGCTGAGCCATGAGTAGCATATGAAGTACTGCGGGACCAGTTCCCAGTTGTTCCATTTGCCCAACCCGCTGGCGGGAAAGCAGTGTTTTCAAAGCTTTCCACCAGTTGATCGGCACCAGGAGTGCTAAAGCTCCACGTAGCTGAAGCGGGTGAATCGCCGAAGCTGTTGCTTGCTACTACTTTCCAATAATAAGTATTGCCAGCAATCAGAGTGGGAGTATAAGTAGTTCCGGTTTGGTTATCGCTTACCAGGGTACTTCCATCCACGGTGTCTAGAAATACATCGTATGTAGCAGGGAAACCACCACCACCATTCCAACGGAGGATATCGCCAATAAATGCATATCCCCCATTAGACGGAGATGCAAGGATAGGGGCATTGGGAGGTGCTGTGGGAGCTCCAGCAGTCATATTAATCTGAATATTAGGTCTGGAAGTACCCAGGGACAAGGTTGGTGGATTTGCGCTGTCGCTGTTGCCATATCTAAGAGTATTCATACCGGTGGTAGAAGTGTATCTCCAATATGAATGAGGGCTAGTATAAGGGGCATCCTGCGTATAAACAGATACCAGGAGGTTACCGCCAGTATAAACAAAGTCATCAATATCAACTTCATACCAAGCATTCCCAGCGCCGAGGTCAATATCAGTAATCTCAGCAACCATTGTACCGGGATCCTCCCAATCGGTTCCTGTTAGGACGGCATTGTTAACCGTTTTCAACCAGATCTGGGTGGTACCAATCGCATCAGGATCTGCTCCTGTGTCGTTTCGATACCATCTCAACTTGTGAATTGTGCCCGGGGCACCAATTTCGGCTTCCATATATAGAGATTGGGAACGGGAGTACACAAAGTAATCGTTAAAGGGATAACGACCGGTTGAAGTTCCCGTACCTATAGTAACGTCGACTTGAGCAAATGCCATCAATGCAAATGCTAAAGCCAACATTGTCAGTATTAATTTCTTCATATCTTTTTCTCCTGAATGAGATTCATTTGTTGAAGAAAGAGCTATCCATTATAATGGATGAGCTCGATTGTTTTTGATGGTTGTAAGTTTGGGGAAACCGCATGCTACGAGGCTGTTTGTGCGAGGTAAGCGATAATGTGCGACGATTATTCTACTAAGCGCAGAAACAGTGTGGAGGATTTGGTTTCGGATGTGAGTGATTGTTTTGATCATTATTTGGTGAATGTAGACGCAAGGGTATTCTGCGAGGCAGCGGTAAAAATGCCCTGCGGGCGAGCTGTGTAAGCTCCAAAGATTACCATTGGCTACAAGTTTCATACAAAAACCTTCTTTGTTGACCTTGCCGGTGGTTCTAGTAAATACCCATTTTCCGGCGGCAATTCTTTCTTACGAGATCATGATAAGAACTTTAGTGTATGATAAAAAGGCATCATACAGCAAGAGTTCCTCAGCTAAAGCATCAGCAATTCAAACATTGGATACTGCAGGACAGATGTCAAGCAGAAAAAAGGTCTGTTCAAATTTTTTTCTGCGATATTCAGCGATTTTGGGATGGAAATAAGGGGGATGGCCGATTGGATCAGCGATATGGGGATGTCCATATATTTCAACAGTTCGTAGTTCACTAGTTCTTCGTTCCTAGTTAGATAGTGCTACCGTGCTGCAGTTGGCTGTGAATAATGAATGGTGAATAATGAATGGTGAATGGTGAATGATGGAGGGGCTGCTGGCTTTAGCGGCAGTTGACGTCATGCTCTGAGCCCAAAATCAAATAAAATAGGTTGTGCTAATATTTCTTCTTGACAGCATAAGCATCACTAAATAAAATGTAATCGTATTCAGAGATGCTACTATAATTACATATTCAGGAGGAAAAGTGAGATCGCAGACTTTGGAACTTGTAGAACATGATCGATGCGTAGAGATGAATTACCATGGTACGAATCAAGAATTCAAGAAGAGTGTGGGTTGGCGCTATTTGCTGGAATTGCTGCGGCACCCTGGAGAAACATATTATGCCAGGGATTTATATGCTTCCCGAAACACAGTCCCGGAGGGAATGCAGATGTTTGCGGCAATGAGTGCAGCTGAATTGGAGGGGATGAATGTGTATCGGCAAAGTCCGGATAACCGCATCGAAAAGGCAGATTTGCGCTGCATTGCCGAGGTTAAGAAACGCTTGCTGAAAGTAATTGAAATGGAAGCAGAACTAAGGATAAACAATGATGTTGCTGCGCTGGAAGAGGTCTTGAACGAGAAGGATAAGCTGCTCAGTTACCTGCAGGAAGTGCTGTATAAAGACGGCCGGATTGCGAAATTCCTCGATGCTGAAAATAAGGCCAGGGAAGCAGTGCGAAAAGCAATCTCACGCTGCCTGGACGAAATAGAAGCGGTGGAACCGGAATTGGGCAGATACTTGAGGAAACGCATCAAACGCAGTGGACGTCTGTACTATTTACCGGGGGATTTGGATATATTGGTGTGAGGCGGTTGAATGATGAATGATGAATAATGAATGATGAATACAGCTCCACTACGTTCCGCTGCGGACCACCCCACAAAAACGCTTCGTGTTTCCGTGGGGACCGCGGTAACTACCCCAAACCTTCGTTTCACTCAGCTTTGGGGACCCCGACATCTACCCCAAACCTTCGTTTCACTCAGCTTTGGGGACCCCGACATCTACCCCAAACCTTCGTTTCACTCAGCTTTGGGGACCCCGGCATCTACCCCAAACCTTCGTTTCACTCAGCTTTGGGGACCCCGGTAACTACCCCAAACCTTCGTTTCACTCAGCTTTGGGGACCCCGGTCGCCGATTCTTCACACCCTCGCTATATAATAATGTCGCCTTTCGGGCTTTTACGGAAATCCTCTCACAAAATGCTGGGTCTTTCCCTGATCGCCAAAAGGTCACACACTAAGCGTCCTTATGAATTTTTTCCTTGCCAAAAAAAGGCGAATGAAATCTATGGTACAAAGTCGGTCGGGATGTAGCGCAGTCCGGCTAGCGTACTTGAATGGGGTTCAAGTGGTCGCAGGTTCAAATCCTGTCATCCCGACCATAATTTGAAGCCGCTCAGTTATTGCATACTGGGCGGTTTTTTTATTGCGGAAAACCAGCATCCTCCGTTACGGATCGGAACTATGGAAGCTCTGTTTCAAGGCGTATCGTAGCATTCCGATGCTACGTCTCTTTTCTACTTGGTACCTGATTCCATTGTCATCACCCTGAAAACTATCCAGATATGAAGTAGATATCATCGGGTTATCATCGAGTGAGCACTGGATGATAACAGCTTGATATCGAGTTCGGCACTCGTTGTTGCGCACTGGTTGAAGGATGAATAATGAATGATGAATAATGGAGGTTTGGGCCTTTGGCCTGTTGAATGCTCGTATAGCTCGCTGTTGAAAGGCTCTGCGGTGCTGGGCTGCTGCAGTGGGGATCGATAAAACGTCAAAAACCTCATAACGCTAGAACGTCAAAATAAACTTCTCACCAATCCTCCTCCTTCCCACCTTCAGAGTGGGGAAAAGGGAAAGAAACGAAAAAGGACTTTACAAAAAAGTGAAGTTAATGGATTGTGCAATAAAAAAATATTTTCAGGAGTTTTGTGATGAAAAAGTACGGCTTCGACTTTCCGAAGAGTATCCGCAAGACCTTCCTTTATGATTTGGAAGAGAATTGGTATTTGCCGCTTCTGGCACAGCGCAAGGGATTGGCTTTGCAGAGCGTGAAGCGTAGCAATTTTGGTCAATACGACATGGCAGTGAATTATCTGACCTCGGTGTTGGAAGAGGCTGCCGCAGTGAACAAAGTGGCGATTTACAACATCGACCACATGGCGCAGATCCGTTTTAAGGGCAAGGATAGCGCTACGCTGCTAAACCGCAGTTTGGGCGCAAATTTCGTCGATATGAAGGTGGGAGGCTGTAAATACAGTCTATTACTCAATGAAGCTGGCGGAGTTCAGGATGATATGATCGTGATGCGGGTGTCGGAAGATGAATTTATCGCGGTGATCAATGCCGGTCACGACATCACGGACACTGTGGAAATTGAGGGCGAAAAGCAGGAATTGATCGCCGATATCGACCGCATGATGCGTCAAAAGCGGGATGGGGAAGATGTGGAGGCGGAGGATATCTCCGACAAATTGGTAAAAGTGGACATCCAGGGTCCGCTTTCTTATAAATTGATCAAAGAGGTTTACGGTGTAGAGGTACTGAAGAACCGCAACAATCCTGAAAAGAACATGAGTTACTTCAGTTTCAACGAGTTTGACCGTGACGGCGAGCATTACTACATCAGCCGCACCGGCTATACAAACCGTTGGGGTTGGGAGCTTTACATCCCGATAGCCAAAGCAGCGGAAGATTTTAAGAAGATCGTGAGCCTGGCTTTGGATCTGGGCGGACTGCTGGTAGGCCTGGGCGGTAGAGACGAGAACCGCATTTCAGCGGGAGCCTTCGGTTTGCCGCTGATGGGTCAGGAATATGATCCCGCCCACAATCCCATAAATGCCCCCCTCTATGATGCCGCCATCGACATGAATAAGGGCGATTTTATGGGCAAGGCTGCTTTACAAAAAGCCTTGGCCAAGGGCGTGAACAAACGCATGAACATCATCATCAGCGAAGGCATAGTGACTGGCCGCGGAGTATATCGGGACGGCAAGCGCATCGGTAGTGTTAGCTCCAGTATCAATTCCCCTAATCTCAGTTTGGAACAGCGTGAAGCCATCGGTTCCAAGCGCAGGAATGTAAATGATCCTGCCGGTACTGCCGCAATCGGGCTGGTGTGGCTGTACGAGAACCAATTTGAACGCGATGCCGAAGGCAATGACATAGTGGAACTGGATGGAAAACCGGTGCGAATCCATGTGGAATTCTATCGTGAAGATGCCGATCGCAAGCCATCCGGCAGCCCTGTTTTGGGCTACATCAGTCAGGAAGGGGTGAGCCCCGCTACTGCTCCCAAAGCGCTGAAAGCAATCGAGAACTTGTAATAGATACATGACAGTATGTTTATTAACCGGGGCGGGGCTACATAGTTCTGCCCCCTTTTGTGGCGCTGTGCGAAGCAGGCAGAATAGCAAAACATGAACGGATGAAGATAGTATGATAAATGTAATGAATCTGGTGAAAGAGTTTCCCAAAAAGGACGGCAGCAGCTTTCGCGCTGTGGATGATCTCAGCTTTAGCGCTAATGACGGTGAAATAGTATGTCTGTTGGGAGTGAACGGAGCGGGGAAAACCACTACCATGCGCATCCTTTCCACAGTCTTCAAACCCAGCTCCGGCAGCGCAAACATCCAGGGTTGGGATATATTAACCGATCCGGACAGGGTACGAGAGAATCTGGGCTTTCTTTCCGGAGATACGGGGCTGTATAACCGCTTGCGGGTGCATGAATTTATCCGCTACTTCGGGCGTCTGTATTCTTTAGCGGATACCGAGATCAACCAGCGTATGGATGAGATGGCGGAACTGCTGGATATGAAAGACTTTATGGACAAAAAGATCGAATTTCTCTCCACCGGTATGAAGCAGAAGGTATCCATCGTCCGCTCCATCATCCACGATCCACCGGTAATGATCTTTGACGAACCCACCGCGGGTCTGGACATCCTGACCGCTCGTAATATTGTGTCCTTTATCCGCAGTTGCAAAGAGCGCGGCAAATGTGTGCTCTTCAGCACTCACATCATGCGGGAGGCAGAGCGGCTGGCAGACAGGATCGTGATGATCCACCGGGGAAAGCTATTGGCCAGCGGCAGTTTGGAAGAGCTGCGGGAAGCTACGCAACAAAGCGATCTGGACGACATCTTTGTGCATTATGTGAATCTGACAAACGGTGAAATCGAGGTACAAGCGCATGAATTTTAAGAAAGTAATGATAGTGTATCGCAAGGAGTTGATGGAAGTGATGCGGGATAAACGCACACTTTTTACCACTCTGCTGTTGCCGGTGATCCTGTATCCGCTATTGATTGTGGGCTTCAATGCCATCATGACCCGTCAGACCGGGGTTTTGGAAGAACGCGGAGCAACTGTGGCAGTGGCGGACAGCGTTCAAAACGAGATTTCGATGCGCCTTTTGAGCAGCATTAGCGAAATAGAGCACTTCACTGTGGTTCCTGCCGGCGAAAACGCCCAGGAGCTGTATGCCAGCAAGGATATCCAGGCTATTGTAAGCATTCGGGACTCGCTGGACGCAAATGGGCTGAGGGTGTATCATAGCTACATCCAATATGACGCTTCCAATGAACGCGGCACTATGACTTTCAATAAGATTGCCGAAAAGATAGATGAGGCTGAAAACAGCTTGATCGAAGAGCAATTGAGCGGGATGGGAGTGAATCCCAAACTGATGAACTTGGTGGATGTGCGTAAACGTGACAGCTCCGATTCCCAGAAAAAGATGGGAATGCTTTTGGGGATGTTTTTGCCTTATATCATGATCATCATGCTGTTGGCAGGCGCTTCTCTGGTGGCGGCGGATTTAGTGGCGGGTGAAAAGGAGCGCAAGACCTTGGAAACACTGTTGGTGGCAGGAGTTGGCAGAAAGGAGGTGGTGATAGGCAAGTATCTCACCATCATCACTTTGGGCATGATCAATCTGATCATAAACCTCTTTAGCATCAGCTTCTCTTTGCGCTATATGCTATCCCAATCCGGGCTGGAAATGGAGGGAACTGCCATGCCGATCAAGGCGATCCTGATCCTGCTGGTGGCCATGCTGCCTTTGGCAACTCTGTTTGCTGCGCTGCTGTTATCACTATCCACTTTCAGCAGAAACATGAAAGAAGCCAGAACCTACGAGCAGCCGATCATGATGGTATCGATGATCCTGGCCATGATCAGCTTTTTGCCCGCCATCGAGATGAGTAATCTGATGGCATTGATCCCGGTAGTAAACATCGCATTGCTGTTCAAAGCGGTGATGATAAACGACTATCAGCTTTCGCACCTCCTTATCACCATCATCAGCACCCTAGTGTTGGATGTATTGGCGATCTGGGCAACCATCAAGCTCTTCAATACCGAAGGCATCCTGTTCCGTTCCGACGAGGACAGCGGCAGTCTGAAGAGCTTTAGAAAGAATAAAGCAAGCTTTTTTAGTCCCTACAATGGGGTAGTGTATTACAGCATAGCCCTGCTGCTACTGTATTATCTGGGTTCATATTTGCAGCAGCAGGATCTGGCGCGAGGTCTGGTGCTAACGCAACTTCTGATAATCGCATTGCCGATATTCATCCTGATAAGGGCGTTCAAAATGAATGGTAATGAGGTCTTGCGGTTGAAAGCGCCGAAACTGAAAGAGCTGCTTTTGGTACCGTTTATCGCCATTCCGGCGTCGATATTGGTGGCGCTGCTTTCGCAAGCGATCAATACCATCTATCCTTTCCCGGAGAATTATCTGAAGATGCTGGGCGGGCTGTTTAGCATGGATCTGCCGTTGTGGGCAAGCTTTTTGGTGATTGCTGTGGCGCCGGGAATCTGTGAAGAACTGATGTTTCGCGGCTTTTTGATCCGCTTTTTCGAGAAATACGGCATGAAGGTGAGCATTGTATTGAGCGGATTGCTGTTTGCCGCCTTCCATTTGGATCCATTCCGCTTTGTTCCTGTGCTGATCCTGGGGATGATCCTGGCGTATCTCACTTTACGTAGCGGATCGATCTTCAATGCGATGCTCTTGCATACTATCAATAATGGATTTGCCTTGGTGATCATGAGCCTGGCATCCAAACCCTTTATGCAGATATTTGTGTCCGGTGAGGATAATCTGCGCTACTGGCTGGCAATTCCAGCGGTGGTGATCCTGGCCTGGGCACTGTATGGCTTCCATAAAATTACAGGAGAGAAGCAATGTGTGGAATAGTTGGTTACATAGGTCGTCGTGAGGCATTGCCGATTGCGATCGAGGCGCTGAAGCGTCTGGAATACCGGGGATATGACTCCTCCGGAACGGCTTTAATCCATGAAAATGGTCTGCAAATCTACAAAAAACAAGGTAAGATCATAGAATTGGAGCGTTCTCTGCCGGAACCTTCTCGATGCAGCGGACATGTGGCCATAGCGCACACCCGCTGGGCAACTCACGGGGCACCGAACGAGGTAAATGCGCATCCTCACACCGATTGCAGGGGAGAGCTGGCGATAGTACACAATGGCATCATCGAGAACTATAAACTATTGCGCGAACAATTGAAAGAGCTGGGGCATAGCTTTGTAAGCGAGACCGATTCCGAGGTGATTGCCCACCTCATCGAGCAGTATATAAGCACAGGGATAGGCTTGGAAGATGCGGTGCGGGAAGCCATGAAGAGAGTGGAAGGCACCTACGGTTTGGTGGTGATCAGTAAAAAGGAACCGGATAAGCTGATCGCAGTGCGCAAGGGCAGTCCATTGATCATCGGAATCAACGACGATGAGCACTTTATCACCAGCGACGTAAGCGCCATCGTGATTCATACCAAACGGGTGATCTATCTGCAGGATTCCGAACTATGTGTGGTGCGTAAAGACGGCTTTGAGATATCCACATTAAGTAAAACCAGCGTGATACCACAGATCAGCGTGGTGGATTGGGATATATCCGCCATCGAAAAGGGCGATTTCAAGCACTTTATGCTGAAAGAGATCTTTGAACAGCCCATCACTATCGACAATGGATTTAGGGGCAGAATCAACGAAACGATGGGTACGGCACGCCTGGGCGGATTGCATCTGGAACCTTTCGAACTGCGCAAAGTAAAACAAATCCACCTGCTGGCATGCGGAACCTCGTTTCATGCTGCATTGATCGGAAAATACATCATAGAAGATATGGCACGTATCCCGGTACATGCAGAATACGCCAGCGAATACCGCTATCGCAATCCTATCATTCCGGAAGATACCCTGGTCTTTGTGATCAGTCAATCCGGGGAAACTGCGGATACCCTGGCGGCAATGCGCGAGGCTAAAGCCAAAGGCGCCAGAGTATTGGGCATCACTAATGTGGTGGGATCCACTGTTGCCAGGGAAAGCGACGGTGGGGCTTACATTCACGCCGGTAGTGAGATCGGAGTGGCATCCACCAAGGCCTTTACATCGCAAGTGACCATCCTGAGCCTGCTGGCAATCTACCTGGGCAGAATGAATCACCTCTCCGCCGTGCAGGGAACAGAGTACATCAAAGCCCTGGAAGAAATACCGGGAAAGGTGGAGCGGATCCTGAAATTGAACGGGCAGATACGGGAGATAGCACAGAGCATCAAGGATTGCACAAATGCATTGTATCTGGGACGCGGTTTGAACTATCCCGTGGCGCTGGAAGGAGCCTTGAAACTGAAGGAGATATCCTATATCCATGCTGAAGGATACCCCGCCGCGGAGATGAAACACGGTCCCATCGCACTGATCGATGAGAATATGCCGGTGGTGGCCATTGCCACCAGAGATCCGCTCTACGACAAGATCTACTCCAATCTTCAAGAAGTGCGGGCGCGCAAAGCACGGCTGATAACGATTGCAACTGAAGGAGATACGGAACTGCAGAAGATCAGCGAAAACGTGATCTACATCCCGGATACTCTCACCAACCTGCAAGCGCTGCTTACCGTGATACCACTGCAATTACTGGCCTACCATGTGGCAGATCTGCGCGGCTTTAACGTGGATCAACCCAGGAATCTGGCAAAGAGCGTTACTGTGGAGTAGGGGGGCGCTTTCAATGAATAATGAATGATGAATGATGAATAATGGCTGTTTCGGCCTTCGGCCTGTTGAATACTCACTGCGTTCGCAGAAGCTCGTAGTTCATTAGTTCTTAGTTGGTTAGTGCTACAGTGCTACAGTGCTGCGGTTCTGCAGTTCTGCTATTGGAATCGCAAAACACCAAAACGACAAATCGCATAAACGCTAAAACCTATCCCTAAAGTACTATCAATCATGCACAACGCCAGATCAATTTACCAGTAGTGATAATCCCCATCCCCTGAAGAAAAGCGAAGTGGAAAAACATCAACTTGACAGATTGATAAGTGACCGTATTTATGTAATTCGAAGCTTGATCCCCCTTTTGGCGATTTTGCTTCTAAGTCTGTAATAAATTATACAACATATAGTTATCGTTTTTCATAAAGGAGTTGCCCATGTTCTCTAAGATCCGCAAGCGGAATGGCCATATAGTAGATTTCGATAAAAGCAAGATAAGTAATGCCATATTCAAGGCAGGAGATGCCAGTGGGGAATTTGATGCCGAGATGGCAGATAAACTCTGTCTCAGGGTGCTCAATCTGGCTCAACAGAGTCTCACGGAAGAGATTCCGGACGTAGAGAAAATTCAAGACATTGTGGAAGAAGTTCTACTGTCTTCACCTTACAAGAAAACTGCCAAAGCCTATATCATTTACCGGGATCAACATGCCCGCATCCGGGAGATGGTCTCCAGTGCGGGAGTGAAGTTGATCGATCAATATCTGGAAAAGCTGGATTGGCAGGTAAATGAGAATTCGAACATGGCATATTCTCTCCAAGGATTGAACAATTACATTGCCAGTGAGGTGAGTAAGACCTACTGGCTGAACAAGATATATCCCCCGGAGATTCGTGAAGCCCATGTAAGTGGCGACATTCATATTCACGATTTGGGCCAGCTTTCTGTGTACTGTGTAGGTTGGGACCTCATGGATCTCCTGCTAACCGGCTTCAAGGGGGCAGTGGGCAAGGTGGAAAGCTCTCCTGCCAAGCATTTTCGTAGCGCTTTGGGGCAGATCGTAAACTTCTTTTATACCTTGCAGGGCGAGGCGGCCGGAGCGCAGGCTTTTTCCAGCTTCGACACGCTTTTAGCGCCCTTCATCCGCTATGATGAGCTGGAATACTCTGAAGTGAAGCAGGCTCTGCAGGAATTTGTATTTAACTTGAATGTGCCTACCAGAGTGGGTTTTCAGACTCCTTTCACCAATATCACCATGGATCTCATCAGTCCCGAAAGCTACAAGAACCAGGCGGTGATCATCGGCGGACAGCCTCAGGAAGCCTGCTATGCAGATTTCCAAATCGAGATGGACATGTTGAACCGTGCGTTTCTGGAAGTGATGGTGGAAGGCGACGCCAAGGGCAGAGTCTTTACTTTCCCCATTCCTACCTACAATATCACCAAAGATTTCGATTGGGATAATCCTGCTATTGAATATCTGTGGGAAGCAGCGGCAAAATATGGCATTCCCTATTTCTCGAATTTCGTGAATAGCGATATGGACCCAAACGACGCCCGCAGTATGTGTTGCCGGCTACGTTTGGACACTCGTAAACTGGCGGCGCGCGGGGGTGGGCTGTTTGGCGCCAATCCCCTCACGGGCTCTATTGGCGTGGTTACACTCAATTTACCCAGGATCGGTTTTCAAGCCGAAAGTGAAGAGGACTTCTTCGAGCGTTTGCAACGTGCTCTAGCCTTGGCGATGTCATCTCTGGAAATCAAGCGTAAGATATTGGAAAACTACACCGATAACGGTTTGTATCCTTATACCCGTTTCTATCTGAAAAACATCCGCGAACGCTTCAATGAATATTGGAAAAACCACTTTTCCACCATCGGTGTGATCGGCATGAATGAGGCCTGTCTGAACTTTCTGGATGTGGGCATCGGGACGTCTATTGGTCGCGAATTTGCCGTGAAGGTGATGGATTATCTGCGGGAACGATTGATTGAATTTCAAGAACTTACCGGTAACAACTACAATCTGGAAGCTACTCCTGCCGAAGGAACCAGCTATCGCCTGGCTTTGTTGGATAAACGCAGTTTCCCCGGCATTCGCAGCGCCAATCCGGATAGGAAAGTGCCCTTCTATACAAACAGCACTCAATTACCGGTAGATTTCTCCGACGATGTCTTTGAAGTGCTGGATTTACAGGATGAATTGCAGACCAAATACACCGGTGGAACGGTGTTACACATCTTCGGTGGTGAACGGTTGGAGCACTGTTCCAGCGTAAAGAACTTGGTGAAAAGCGTTTGCAGTAATTACCGGCTGCCGTATTTCACTTTTTCACCTACCTTCAGTATCTGCACGGAACACGGCTATCTGGTGGGAGAACAGCAAAAATGCCCCCGCTGCGGTAAGAATTGCGAGGTATTTGCCCGCATTGTGGGCTATTTACGCCCGGTATCACAATGGAACGAAGGTAAAAAAGCGGAATTCAAGATGCGCACAACTTTCGACACCGTCAAAAACCCTGTACCGCATCGAATTAGCGAGCACAATCTGGCATGATTATCGGCGGATTCCAGCGATTCTCCCTGCTGGATTATCCGGGAGAACTAAGCGCAATTGTCTTTACTCAAGAGTGCAATTTCCGCTGTCCCTATTGCCACAATCCCGAATTGGTGCTGCCTCAGATTTATAATCCGCCGCAGAATACAGAGAAAGTGCTGCGCTTCCTCTATCGGCGCCGAAAGAAACTGAGTGCGGTGGTGATCACGGGGGGTGAACCGACTCTGCAGGAGGATCTGATCCCCTTTATGAAACTCCTGAAAGCCATGCGCTTCAAAGTGAAGCTGGATACAAATGGCTCCTTACCGGAAGTGCTGGCTCAGGTAATTTATGCCAAAGCGGTGGACTATATTGCCATGGACCTGAAAGCGCCGCTGCCCCGTTATCGGCAACTTACACGCAGCGATGTGAATAGTGCGGATATCCTGCGTAGTATGGAATTGATCCGCCTTAGCGGAGTGGACTATGAATTCCGCACAACTGTGGCACCGGAAATCATCTTTGGCGAAGATCTCTACGAGATTCGTTCCCTGCTGAGAGAGGGAGATAAATACTATATCCAGCCCTGCCACTATGCTACTACTCTGGAGGATCTGAAAGTACATGACATAGCCAAGGTGGAACTGAGCCAAAACCCCGATTTCAGGGAGTTCAGCCGCTGGGCAGAAGAACATAAGATACACCTTGCACTGCGAGGAGGTTGAAACAGGGAAAATCCTCAATAGCGGAAATGTTTAAAACAGTGCAGTTCAATTGCTAACTCCAATATCTGGGGTGGGTTCTATGCATTGCCCGAAGTCCAAGCTACCCATTAACTTATTTTAACAGAGATAGATAGCATAGTTGTTGTGAACTAAGTGTATTATTTGGCTTATCTACGAATTGCCAATGTGACCGAAGGGAGCTTTAGAATCATGCTCCTCATTCCCTTTGTTCTATCCAGTGTTGAAGCTGATATCAAGGTGTTATCATCCTGTGCTCACCCGATGATAACCCGATGATATCAGGTTCAAGTATCGATAATCCAGAGGAGGAATGAAGCTTTTGAACCGGTTGGTAGAAGACTCCACCAAATTTTGGGTGTGGCAGCCAGTAGCAAAACGACATTCGTTCCTTGACGAGTCACTAATCAACTGCAGCACCTGAATCCTCCCAAACAGCGCTCCTCCAGAACTTTCTTGACTTTCGGTATGAAAATTGTATGTGATATGCTAAAAAACGTCTGGAGTCCAAACTTGATCAGTAAATTTCGTGATTTGCTACTATTTAGCATTCTGCTATGTCTGCTGTGTCCCCTGTGGGGAATATCCCCAGAAAGCTATTTACTTCCCTATGCTTGGGAAGAACGCTTTACCCAAACTGCACCTCCACCGTCACCGGTACGTCCCATCGCGGAGTTTGAGCCGGCATCTCATGTAATGATCAGATATCCTCTGGGTATCCCGCTTTCCTTGGTGGCTCAGCTATCCAATACAGCAGATCTGGTCTGTCTGGTAAGCGGTACATCTCAGCAAAACAGTGCTTATGATGAGTTCAGTAATGCCGGAGTGAACATGGATCGGCTCAGCTTTATGACGGCAAGCACGGATTCGTATTGGACGCGGGATTATGCACCGTGGTTCATCTTTGACGGTAATGGCGACTATGCAGTAGTAGATTTCCAATACAACCGCCCGCGGCCGGGGGACAACATGGTTACGGAGATTTATGCCAACAACCTGGGCTTGCCTTATTATGGCATGAATCTGAAACAAACCGGCGGTAACTATATGACGGACGGCATCAATACTGCTGCTCAAACGCAGATAGCATACACGGAAAACGCAAACAACCAAGCTAGTGTGAACAGCCTGATGGAAGATTATCTGGGCATCACCAATTACCATGTGGTGCAGGATCCAAACAACACCTACATCGATCATATCGATTGCTGGGGGAAGTTTCTGGCACCGGATAAAGTGCTGATTCGCAGTGTTCCCCAATCGCATGAGCAATATGACGAGATCGAGGCTACCGCGGCGTATTTCGCCGGCTTAAACTGCGCTTGGGGCTATCCCTACAGAGTATATCGGGTAAACACTCCCCAAAATCAACCCTATACAAACTCTCTGATTTTGAATAAACGGGTGTTTGTGCCTCAGATGGGTAGTTCTTACGATACTGCCGCCTTGGAAGTATATTCCGAGGCCATGCCCGGATATGAGATCATCGGAGTAACTGATAATTACTACGCTCCCTGGGAGAGCACCGACGCCCTGCATTGCCGCACTCACGAGATCCCGGATCAGGAGATGCTGCACATCGCACATAATCCTTATCACGGCATCTTGGATCCCGCAAATGAATATGTCTTTGACGCACTGGTGATTCCCTATAGCAACAGCGCATTGGTATCGGATTCCCTCTATGTGGCCTACAGTGTGAATGATGGCTCCTGGCAGAGCGTTCCGATGTACCAACAGGAGGGATACAACTATCGTGCCAGCATCTCCTCCCTGATGCCGGGAGATGAAATCCGCTACTACATCAGTGCTGTCGATCAGAGCGGTAAACACAGAACTCATCCCGAATTTGCCGCCCTGGATCCGCATGTTTTCTCCATTTACAACGATAATTTGGGTCCGGATATCCTGCATAATCCCATCCTCAGCATCAGCGAAGAGGAGATTACCTTTGTAGCCACCATTACAGATGAATCCGGAGTGGCAACAGTGTGGATGGAATACTGTATCGATGATGGGGACACCATGACTCTGGAGTTTGTGGAAGCCGGTAGCGGTGTCTATCTGGGTCTCTTGGCAATGGATTTTAGTGCAGGTGCAGAATACTTCAACTACCGGATCTGCGCTCAGGACATTCCTGGAAAAATCAGCTATCTGCCTTCAGAGGAAGAGTATTACGCTGTGCCCATAGAAACACAGAGCGCTCCCAGCGAGTTCAATACTCCTGCGGCGATTACCATGAAGGTTTATCCAAATCCGCTGCATAATGGCGCAGAACTGAGGGCTTTGGTGAAACAAGAGCAGGCCGGTCCCCTGCGAATGCAGATTTTTAACGTGAAAGGCCAGTTACTCTTCGAAAGAACCCAAGCCGGAAGGGAGCTAGAATTCCGCTGGGATGGCCGGGATAATAGTGGAAAAAAAGCAACAAGTGGGATTTATTTCCTACGTGCAACCGGTACAAGTGGCTCACTTAACCGCAAGTTAATTATAGTGTATTGATGTTGTGTTGAATATTGTCAACAAGAGAATTGAAATAATTCCGCATTTTTCTCTTGACATAATAGCTCAACCTGAACACATTGTACGTAGCCTACAGACCCTACATAGAATGCCCTCCGAGCAGTGGGGGATACCGCCCGGTATTCCCCACTGTATTTTTTGGGCTAGAAAAAAGGGGGATAATCCATGAAAAGAGTAGTTATCATCTGTCTTTTCTTACTTATCTGTTTGGTTGTTTGGGCAGAACGCGCCATGGTAAGGATTCCCGATCCGGGAGAGGAGTATTACAAAGCTTTGCTGCAGCGGGGTGTGGATGTTGATCGCTATTATCCCGGACATTATCTGGATATGGTACTGTCCGAGACAGATCTTCCCCTATACCGTCTGTTGCATCCCGGACTGATGGTATTGCAAACTGAAGCAGAAGCCAAGCAGAACCTGAACGCAAAGGACAGGGACATCCCCGGTTTTCGTACATACAATATGCTTGTACAGGAATTGCAGGCTCTGGCAGCGCAGTATTCGACCTTGATGCAGATTCATAATCTGGGTCCCTCTACAGGCAAGTATTATGCAGATCAGGGCAATACCGCTTATCAGGCATTTGATCACGATATCTGGGCGGTGAAGATATCCGACAATGTATCGTTGGATGAAGATGAGCCGCAGTACCTCTTTGTGGGGGCTCATCATGCGCGGGAACCTCTTTCGGTGGAGTCTTGCATGGCCATTCTCAATCATCTGCTGGGGAATTATGGCACAGATGACAGAGTAAATGCCATAGTGGACAATTGCGAGATCTGGTTTGTACCCCTGCTCAATCCGGACGGTCATAAGATTGTGATTGATCAAACGGATATCTATTGGCGCAAGAACATTCGGGACAACAATAACAACGGTATCCTGGATATGTACAACGATGGAGTGGATTTGAACCGGAATTACTCCTATATGTGGGGCAATGTAATGGCTACAGACCTTATTCACGATTCGGTGTACCATGGTCCTTATCCCTTTTCGGAGATCGAGACCCAAGCTCTACGCGATCTTATAGAAAACAAGCACTTTTTAGCAGGGATCAGCTTCCATTCTCAGGGGCAATATGTTCTGTATCCTCCAGGTTTTGTGTACGATGTAGGCGGTCCGGATCAAGGAGAGCTTGCGCTATTAGCAGAGTCTATGGTTGCCGGGATCACTTCCTACGATTACACTCCAATGCCCAGTTATAGCTTGTACCCGGTTAGCGGTACTTTTGATGACTGGTTCCACATGATGAATGCGGCTTTTTCATATACCATAGAACTGGCCTATACTCATTTCCCGCCCGCAAGTAGTATAAACCTGATTGCGCAGAGCCAAGTGGAACCCGCCCTGCGATTACTGGAGCGTGCGAACTACAAATGTATCCACGGACATGTTTTGGATGCGATCAGTGGAGAGCCCCTGGAGGCGAAAATTCACATCGAAGGCTACGATAACCACATTCCACTGCGTGCTGCCATGTACTCCAGGGCAAATTTTGGGTCTTACCATCGCTTTCTTCCGGCAGGGAATTTTCGCATGAGCGTAAGCGCTCCGGGTTATCAGCCTGCGAGTCTGTGGATTGCAGTAGCAGAGGATAGCCTGCGCACGGTGAATGTTCGCCTTCATCCTTCTAATATTATAGATACGGGCTTTTGGATTAAGGACAGCTTGGGCAATTCTCTGCCAGCCGCGGTGTTGGAGATAGGCTCCGAGCTATATGAAAGCGATGATGAAGGAAAGATATATATATCCGGATTGAGCAACGAACTGCATCAGTTGAAAGTAAGCTGTCCAAGATACTCCAGCTATTTTGGTGAGTTCCAGATCCTGCCGGGCTGGAATGTAATCCGTCTCAGTGAGATTGCCGGGATATCCGAGGGCTTCGAAGAAACAGCGGATAATTGGATATTCACGGGATATTGGGGCATAGTTCAAGACCAATCTCCCCAAGGTATTCATTGCCTGAGTGAGAATTGCCAAAACATGAGTTGCGGACCTCAGGAAACAAGCGCTCAATATAGCCATCCCATAGATCTGACCGGGGCAAGCAACGTGAATCTGCAGTTTTGGGCAAAGACAAACATTGTGCAAAACGGACATTATATCGGTCTGCGTTATCGCGAGGCAGGGGAGACTGTGTGGCATACGCTTATGTGCTTTATGGGAGTGACAGATTGGGAACATTATGATCTGGATTTCACTTCTTTGGCGGGAAGCATCATCGAGCTTTCTCTATGTAGTTTCACAGGGTATGGATTGAGCGAAGCTACTTTCTGGATAGATGACATCCGGCTTTATACAGAGAGTTCATATAGCGACACCGAGGATCTCCTGTCTCCGCCGCTGCAGATCAAAGCTGCGCCCAATCCTTTCGCCTCGGAGCTGATGATAGGTATACAGGGTTCTGAAAAGGGTCTTCTAAAGCTCGATATCTACAATTTGAGAGGGCAGAAGGTGCGCTCTATGCAAACTAATCCCTTGACGTCAAATGCTTTTTCTCTTGAGTGGGACGGGAAGGATGCCGCGGGGCGAGAGCTGGCAGCAGGATTGTATTTCCTGAAGATAAGCGCTCCAAACCGGGAGGCAGCCACCAAAAAAGTAATAAAACTACACTGAGGACATATTATTGGAAGACATCATTCTGGATAACCTGAGCAAGGATTTCGGCAGTTTCCGGGCTGTCGATAATGTGAATCTGGTGATCAAGAGCGGAGAGCTTTTCTCCTTTTTGGGACCCAGCGGATGCGGGAAAACTACGCTTTTACGTATGATAGCCGGTTTTGAATTGCCCAGCAGCGGGGCAGTGAGATTGGGCAGCAAAGACATCTCAGACCTCCCGCCCTATAAAAGGGAAGTGAATACCATCTTCCAAAACTATTCCCTCTTTCCCCATATGACATTGTTCGACAACGTAGCCTTTGGGCTGAAAGTGAAACGCATTCCCAAGATTGAGATCCGGGATCGTGTTTACGATATGCTGAATCTGGTTAAGATGACGGATCAAGCCGGAAAGTATCCCAATCAGATATCCGGAGGGCAAAAACAGCGCATCGCGATAGCACGGGCATTGATCAATAAACCCAGAGTGTTGCTCTTGGATGAACCCTTGGCAGCACTGGATCTGAAGCTGCGGCAACACATGCTGATCGAACTGATGAACCTCCATGACGCCGTGGGCATCACCTTTATCTATGTAACCCACGATCAGAGCGAAGCCATGAGTATATCTGACCGTCTGGCGGTGATGAATCAGGGACAGATCGTGCAAAGCGGCCCCCCGGACGACATCTATGAACGTCCGGTAAGCATCTTTTCCGCCTATTTTATCGGAGAGACCAATCTCATCAACGGAGTAGTGACCAATGTGCACGAGGACTATCTGGAACTTGAGTGTCAGGATGGTGAAGGCAAGAGCTTTTCCATAGATAGCAGCTTTCAGACAGCTCCGGAACCGGGAAGCAAGATCACCCTTTCCTTGCGTCCGGAAAAGATAGCCATCGCCCGAGGGAAGCCGCGTCATCAGGAAGACATCAATATGCTGAAAGGGCAGATTGAAGACATCCTGTATCTGGGAACTCACACTCAATACATTGTGCGGGTGGGCAAGCTGGAGTTTCGCGTATTTTCCCAGCACAAACGGGTTTACTTCGACGACAAAGCCTTGGATTGGGAAGAGTATGTGTGGCTGTTTTGGCACGATTCCGACACTTGGGTGCTGGATCACTCCGGGGACGACATCCCCGAGGCCGACCTCAATGAAGGCAGCAACCTGCAACGTTATGTAAAGCGGAGTAAAAGCTGATGCATTCCAGTCCCCAGAGCCGGCAGGATCGACGCAAGAACCTCAGCAGTTGGCTCTTAAGTCTGCCTACGCTGATTTGGCTAACCTGTTTCTTTTTGATTCCTTATCTCATCGTAGTCATCTATAGTTTCCTGAGTCCGGATATCTACGATGTGAAGTTTGAGGTATCTCTGGATGCCTACCGGCAGATCTTTAGCGGAGATTATCTACGTCCCTTTCTGCTGTCATTTCGTCTGGCAATCTACACTACTCTGCTCTGTATCCTGATGGGTTTTCCTGTGGCATACTTCATTGCCAGAGCAAAGGAGAAGACCCGCAATCTACTCCTGATCTTCATCATCATTCCCTTTTGGACCAATCTCATCATCCGCATCTTTTCCTGGCGCATTTTCCTGGCTTACAATGGAGTGATGAACGACATCCTGATGAACATTGGCATCATCTCGCAACCTTTGGAGATTTTACGAACTGATCTGGCGGTAATCCTGGTGATGGTCTATGTGTATCTGCCCTATATGATTTTGCCGCTGTATAGCGTGCTGGAAAAGCTGGATTTCACTTTGTTGAATGCCGCTATGGATCTGGGTGCGAACGAAGTGAAAGCCTTTTTCAGCATCACACTGCCTTTGGCGTTGGGAGGCATATTTGCCGGTACTCTTCTGGTCTTTATCCCTTCGTTGGGAGCCTATCTGATTCCGCAACTGGTGGGCAATCAGCAGTCTTTATATGTGGGGCAGGTAATTACATACAAGATCAAGAATATTCCCCGCAATTGGCCTATGGCTTCAGCGCTTTCGCTCACTCTTCTCCTGATAGTTGCCATCATGCTACTCATCATGTATGGGCTTTACCGCCGGCATCAGAAACGGAGTCTATGGCAATGAAGATCAATCCCGCAAAGTTCTATAAAGGTATGAATCTCACTATCTTCAGCCTGATGATGGTATTCTTGTATATCCCCATCCTCATCCTGATCATTTTTAGCTTTAACGATTCCCGCATCATCACCGGTTGGCAGGGTTTTACCTTCAAGTATTACATCCAGCTTTTCCAAAATGCCGCCATCGGTGAAGCTTTCCGCAACACCATGCTGATTGCCGGCCTTAGCACTTTGATCTCCACAACTCTGGGTATCCTTACCGCCCTGGGATTGGAAAACAAACGTTTCAGTGGACGTAAGGGGCTTATCGGCCTCATCTACATACCCCTGATGATACCTGACATCCTGATGGGTGTATCCCTGGCTTTGCTGTTCAATTTTACCAGAGTAAATACCGGGATGTTCACCGTCTTGATTGCACATATCACTTTCTGCATATCCTACACCGTGATCGTGATCCAGAGTCGTCTGGAAGGCTTTGATTACTCATTGGTGGAGGCAGCACAAGATCTGGGTGCAAAACCATCATACATCTTTTGGAAGATCAAGTTTCCGCTGATGATGCCAGGTATCATTGCTGCGGCACTGCTGGCTTTTACTCTGTCCATAGACGATTTTATCATTACTTTCTTCACTTCAGGACGCGGCTTTGATACTTTACCTATCTATGTGGAAGGCACCATTCGCCGGGGAACCATTACCACCATCAACTCCCTGTCCACATTGATGATAGCCTTCACTCTCTTCCTGGTGATTGTTACAAAGCGGATCCGTAAGATCATAGTCTCTTCTTTGTAATTCGTTTCTATACTGATGAAATAAGCCCCCGCCTTGTTGGGCAGGGGCATGCAGCATCACGGAGCCGACTTAGACATCTGCATCCAAGTCAAGCGCGTTCAGCAGGATTTGCATCAGGATATTCACGATCAGCTCAAAGAAGATCTGTTCGTTCTTCTCGTTGATCAGAGGTATGTTTATCAGTTCGTTGATGCGGGTGGCGATTTCGCGTACTAATACTTGGTTTTCCATGTTTCCCTCCTATCAGATGGTATTTACCAGTAGTTCATATCCGCTCACTTTGGGCAGATATTCAGCTTCCACAGCGCTGGCTACGCTGGCTACATCGAAGAACATGGTCTTCAGATCGCTGTAGGTGATACTGGCCAGATCCACGCTTTCTCCGGTGTCTTCGGCAAAGGCGTACATCAACTTCACAAAAAGAGAGAAGGAGTTGGATCCTAGTTTGGTACGGGTTACTCTTTCTTTGTTGTACATATCGGCATAAGTGCGCAGGTCGGATTTGTAATCTTCACTGCAATTACCATAGATTTCGCTTAGGTTTTTGGTTACTGCGCCCATTGTTGCGTTGTTATCCGTGAGAGTGGGCATTACATACTTGCGGGCAATGCATACTGCCCCGTTTTTGTAGCTGGCGAAGGTGATGTCGTCGATGGTTCCGCTGTAAGAAGCGATTCCGTATTTGAGTGTTGCTTTCATGGTATTTCTCCTAGAGTTTATTTTCGAGGTCTTCCGGATTACCTTCACAAACTATATGTAGGACAGCACTGGGACAAAACTGACATTCTCTGAAAGGTGGAAGCGCCAACTATCTCTAAGGCATGCTGTTAGGATGTGTTAAAAAATACTCTTCCAGCCCTCAATTCCTCTCTTTGATGGCCATTTTCTTCAGATTGAGTGAACACGTTTTGAACCAAATTGTGAGCTTGGGCAGTATCAGGTAGTAAAGTGCCGTAGTAAAAGAGCTACCAGTCTTGAAGATTTAAAATAAAAGACTTTACAAAAAGAGCCTGTGTAAAATCTTGGTATTCTCAAATGTCGTTAGGAGTTACATATGTCAGACAAGGTGCGTGAAACCAGCAGCAAAGCTGCTTTAGAGGAACTGAAAGAAGATTATCTTCGCATGCTCGAAGAATCCTTTCAAAACACAAACGAAATCAAAAAAGGCGATGTAGTCGAAGCCCCGATCGTTACAATTACGGACAATTTCCTGATTGTGAATTTAGGTGGCAAGTTCGACGCTTATGCTGAGATCAGCGAGTATTCCGATGAAAAAGGTGTTCTCTCCCTTCAGGTGGGAGACATTCTCAAGGGCTACGTGGTAGATCAGAACGATCAGGGCTACGTAGTTGGCAAGAGCCTCACCAAACAGCATGTGGATAAACAGTCCATTCGCGATGCATACGAAAAGAAGATCCCGGTTCAGGGAAAGGTCTATTCGGTTACCAAAGGCGGATTCAGTGTGGATATCCTTGGTGCCAGAGCTTTCTGCCCGGTCTCGCAGATTTCGAGTCGCCCCGTAGAAGACACAACCGTATTCATCGGACAGACGCTGGATTTTTTGGTGATTGAGTGTTCGGAAAACTGTCGCAGGATCGTGGTTTCCCACCGTCAATTGGCAGAACAGGAAGCGAACGAGAAAAAAGCTGAAGTATTGGCTCACCTTTCCGAAGGTGACGTACTTAGCGGAAAAGTAATGCGCATGACCTCTTTTGGCGCATTTGTGGATATCGGAGGTCTGGAAGGCTTGATGCATGTTTCCGAGATTTCCTGGCAACATGTAATCAAACCGCAAGACGTACTGAAGACTGGTCAGGAGATTGACGTGAAGATCCTCTCCATCAAGGGAGACAAAGTGGCGCTTTCTCTGAAGGCTTTGCAAGAAAATCCCTTCACTCAAGCTCTCAACGAGATCAAAGAAGGCGACGAAGTAGATTGCCGCATTCTACGCCTACACAATTTTGGCGCTTTTGCCGAGATCAAACCTAGTGTAGAAGGCCTGATCCCCGTATCTGAAATGAGCCGTAACCGCAATATCGCTCACCCGCGTGAAATCCTCAAAGAAGGGGATTTTGTAAAGGTGCAGATCCTTCGTATCGACCCGGACACCCAGAAGATTTCGCTCTCGCTGAAAGCTTTGCAGCCGGATCCATGGGACAACATCGATGAGATAGTCGCCATCGAAAAGCCTTTCTCCGGAGTGGTGGAAAGCTTTACAAACTTCGGTGTATTCGTTACCATCAGCGATGGTATCACCGGACTATTGCCCCGCTCCAGAGTGCGGAAGACTGATAATTTTAAAAACGGCGATAAAGTGGAACTGATGGTTACCGCCATCGATCGCGACAATCATAGAATTACCCTGGATTACACCGATCGCAGTCCTGAAGAGATTGCCGCAGCCAGCCGCCCGCACAATGATGACCGCGCTCCTCGTGATTCCCGCGAGGGTGGATATCGCAGCGATCGTGGCGATCGTGACTTCGGCGGACGCAGAGGTGGAAGAGGCCGTGGGGATGATGAGTGGCGCAAGTATGCCAATCAGAAAACTTCCGTGGTGGAAGACAACCCCTTCAAAGACCTGTAAACAATGGCTGAAAACCAATTTATAAAGCTTCGCAAAGAGAAGCTGGGTAAGATTCGCGCTCTGGGCATAGATCCCTATCCCGTTCAGAGCGAGCGCAGCCACAAAATCGGCGAAGTCCTGGAAGATAAAGATTCCTGGATAGAGCAAAATACCAATGTTACCCTGGTGGGACGCCTCGTTGCGATGCGCCGCCAGGGTAAGATCGGTTTTGGCAATATCGAAGACGATAGCGGCAAAATCCAGCTCTATGTATCCCAAAGTGAATTGGGCGAGGAAAACTACAGCCTGTTCAAACTATGCGATGCCGGAGATTTTGTGCAGGCAAGCGGTATTCTCTTCAATACTCAAACCGGAGAATACTCTCTGAAATGCTCAAACATCAAAATGCTCAGTAAAAACATCCGTCCGCTCCCCGCAGTAAAAGAAAAAGTGGTGGATGGCAAAACTCTGCGTTACGATGAATTTGCCGATATCGAATTGCGTTATCGAAAACGCTACCTGGATTTGCTCCTGAATCCGGATCACCGCAAGGTCTTTGAATTGCGCAGCCGCATTGTGTCAGCTGCCCGCAGATATATGGATTCCCGAGGTTATATCGAGGTGGAAACCCCCATCCTGCAGCCTCTTTACGGCGGAGCCAATGCGCGTCCCTTCATTACTCATCACAACACGCTTGATGTGGATCTGTATCTTCGCATTGCCGTGGAACTGTATCTCAAACGCCTTATCGTGGGCGGTTTTGAGCGTGTGTATGAGATCGGGAAAAACTTCCGTAATGAAGGCATGGATCGCACGCATAATCCAGAATTCACCATGATGGAAAGCTACGAAGCCTATTCCGACTTACATGGCATGATGGACCTGGTGGAAGGGCTCATCAAGCATCTGGCACTGGATATTGTGGGGAAAGATACTTTTGTCTATCAAGGGCACACGGTGTATCTGGGCGGAACCTGGCGCAGAGCGTCCATGCCTCAATTGGTCTCTGATGCCACGGGATTGGATGTACTCTCCGAAACGGAGGAAAATCTTCTCGCATTTTGTAAACAGCATGAAATGGAAGTTCCTCCGGGCAGTGCCAAAGGCAAATTGATCGCTCTGATCTATGAGCACTTCGTGGAAGAAAAGCTGATAGAACCCACCTTTGTCTGTGATTTTCCTAAAGAGATCTCTCCTCTGGCGAAAGCCAGACCGGACAATCCACTTTTGGCAGACCGCTTTGAATTGATCATTGCCGGTGGTGAATTTGCCAATGCCTTCAGCGAATTGAACGATCCGCTGGATCAGCGGGAACGCCTGGAAGCTCAGGCCAAACTGCGCGCCATGGGCGATGATGAAGCCAATGTAGTGGATGAAGACTTTCTGGAAGCTCTGGAGTATGGCATGCCCCCGATGGGCGGCCAGGGAATCGGCATCGACCGCTTGGTGATGCTGCTTACGGAGAACGACTCCATCAAAGAAGTGATACTATTCCCGCAAATGAAACCCGGGATCTGATCCTGAGTTTTTTGTTCCTGGTTAGTTAGTGCTGCAGTGTTGTCGTTCTGCAGTTGCTGGCGCTGCTGGTTGTATTTCGTGCCTCTGGCACGTCCTGTCAGTTAAACGTTCTGCTTCGCTTCACTGTTGAACAGCGATTCCTCCTAGCGTGGAAACGGCATCTTGCCGTTTGCTCTCCCTCCCCCTCCCATAGAGCCCTTCATGAGAGACTTAATCCTCAATTGTCGACTTTATCTCTTTGATGGTCTTTGGCTCATCTTGATATGAAGCTGATATAAAGCCGTTATCATCCAGTGCTCACTCGATGATAACGGCTTTATATCAGCTTCAGCACAGGATTGTTGGGAGTGCTTGCCTCAGATTACGTCAATGAATGATGAAGAAATGAATGATGAATGATGGTGATGCTGCTGGTTGTACCTCGTGCCTCTGGCACGTCTTGATCAGTTGAACGTTCTACTCTGTTTCACACCCTCACTACCCCTCCAGGTTTTACCTGATATTGCTAGCGAATTCCATCACAAATCACTATCCGGACACGAAGAAAAGCCTTGACGTAAACTGATTACCAAAAAAATGTAATTATCCAGAATAAGGGGAAATCTGAATATATGACGATAGTAGAACTCATCAATTTCTTTGGAGGTTTGGCACTGTTCATCTTTGGAATGAATAAGATGAGCGACAACCTGCAAGCTGTTGCAGGTACCGAGATGCGCAGGATACTAAAGATGCTTACAAACACTCCGGTGAAGGGAGTTATTGTAGGCATGTCGGTTACGGCTTTGGTGCAGAGTTCTTCTGCCGCTACCGTGATGATGATAGGATTGGTGAATACCGGTGTGATGACCTTGAATCAGGCTGTGGGAGTTGTAATGGGTGCAAACATCGGTACCACCATCACCGCTCAGTTGATAGCCTTCAATATTGGTAATTACGCCTTTGCATTCATTATTGCCGGAGTTACCTTGCTTTTGATCCGCCGTAGCAGGGTCATGGAGCGCTGGAGTCAGATCATCATCGGTTTTGGTTTGCTGTTCATTGGCCTCAATGTCATGTCCACTGCGGTCATACCCCTCAGGGAATCTCAAATGATGCGGGATTTTATGATCAATATTGCTGGAAATCCCATCCTGGGCATCCTCACGGGGACTATATTCACAATGTTGATTCAGAGTTCTTCTGCCTCTGTGGGTATAGTTATCGTGTTGGCAAGCAGCGGCTTGATCCCCTTTGAAGGTGCGCTGTATATGGTTTTTGGGGGCAACATAGGCACCACCATCACGGCATGGTTGGCAGGTATCGGTGCAAACTATACTGCTCGCCGCGTAGCCTTGGTTCACACTCTATTCAATGTCACTGGTACCATTATCTTTGGATTGCTTACCTATTTTGGCTTCTATACCATGATTATAAACCACATCACTCCCGGAGACGTTTTTTTGGGAGAAAACATGGCCCGACACATCGCCAATGGTCACACCTTCTTTAACGTGCTCAACACCCTCATCAGCCTGCCCTTTGCGGGATTATATACCAAAATCGCTACCCGTCTGATCCCCAAAGACAAGGTTGACACCCTTAGTCTGGGCGAACCCAAGTACTTGGACTACCATGTGATAAACAATAGTGAACTCGCCATCAATCAATCCCTGAAAGAGATGCGGGAGATGCTGCGTTTGGTGCGTATGGGGCTGATAATCGGCTATGAAGCCTTCCGGGACAAAAACTACAAAAAACAGATACGGGTTAGCAAGATCGAGTCGGCCATCGACAATCTGCAGCGAGAGATAATCCTGTATCTGGTAGCGGTAAACGAGCGCACCAGTGCTGACGATATCATCCAAAAAATCCCCGCTTTGTTACACACCGTGAATGATATTGAAAAAATAGGGGACTACACCGAAGAAGTAAACCATATCTTGAATTATCAAATTACCATGCAAAAACACCAGCTCAGCCCGGAATTTACATCCATGATCGAAGACCTGCATGCCAAAGTAGTCTTCATGCTAGATCTCTGTGTAGATTATCTGGAAGACATGAAGGAAGACTATAGCTACAAGATTATCGAGATGGAAGGGCGCATCAATGAACAACACTGCAATCTGAGGGGCAAAATCCTGGGTGATATTCAAAACGGCAATTGCGATGCCGCTGGAGGATTGAATACTATCGACTATCTGGATCAGGTGGAAGTAATAGCGGACAAACTAAAGAACTTGGTGAAAGCTGGTAGTCATAAATTCATCTATAAACAGCATAGCGACTTCCCGCTGGATGAAGATGATGATCAGGTGGGTATGGATTTGGCAGGTAGCTGATAAGGCTGTTTGTTTACGATCTTACCAGCTTCTTGCACATCTGAACCAGAGCTTCAGGTAGTTCGGTAAGCATTTCCAGTACTAGCAAACGCTGAGCAAGGATTGGCCTTAGCTTCACGGCATCTTTGGCGCTGCATAATAAAAAATCCGCCTGCTCCTCTCGGAGCGTATTGATAACGTCTTCATCGCCGAAAGCATAGTGGTCGGAATATAAATAATGACGACAGTAGGGGATGTTTTTGGCCGCTGCGCTGTTGGCAAAGGATTGGGGATGAGCTATGGCGGATACAAGGGCGATGCTCTTTCCGCTTAGAAGGTCTGGATCCATCTCAACGCCGTCTTTCAATATCCTGCCAACGCTGCTTTTGACCTTGAACAGGGCTGCTCCGATCCGGGAAAGCAATTGCTCCAGCTTTGGATTCTCCGAAGCTCCGGGTTTCTGATGCAAGAGGCAGACGGATTGGTTGCCAAGAGCGCTTATACCTTCACGCAGATAACCGGCGGGGATCACAAATCCGTTGCCCAAGCCGATTTGGGTGTCAAAGACTACGATATCCATATCCCGTTCTACTTTCAGATGCTGCATGGCGTCGTCCAAAACCATGAGCTCCAATCCGGGAACTATTTGCTGCGCCAGCTTCAATACTTCAGTGCGCTTGCGTCCAGAAAAGATCGGTATGCCGGGCATCATCTCAAATGCCATTGTCGCTTCATCACCGGCAAGTTCTGGGGGATATAGCAGGTTTATGCCATCAGCAATCATGGTAGCGCCATGCTCAAGCTTACTTTTATATCCGCGCGAGGCATAAGCTACACTTATTCCCTGTGTTTGCATGGCTTTGCATAAGGCTATTGCGATTGGACTTTTGCCGCTGCCACCGCTGCAGAGATTGCCTACGCTGATTACCTTGAAAGCTGCGCGATATCCTTTGCCCTGCAGTGCTTTGCGTCTAAAACGTAAAAACCCGGCATAACATAGCGATGCCGGGTAGAGCAAATAGCTTAGTGCAGAACGCTTTAGAAGGTGTCTTTCGACAAAATCAGCGCGCTTCACTTCGCACGAATCTTGCGGTCGATCAGAGCCACAAGTTTTTCCACATCAAAGGGTTTGAAGATCACGTCTCTCAATCCGTCCACTTTGGCTCGCACTAGTACGTGATTTGGATCGTAGCCAAAACCAGTCATCATGATCACGGGGATGTTCTCGTCATAATCCTTCACACGCCAAAACAGCTCGTAGCCATCCATATCCGGCATAGCGATGTCTGTAAGCACCAGGTCAACCTTGCCGCTCATGATCATTTGGAGCGCTTTCAGACCATCTGAAAACGTATGCAGTTCCCATTCCGGGCGCAGGGATTGGATCTCTATCTTTAGGTTCCTTACCAGTTCTTCTTCATCGTCAACTATGCAGATTACTTTAGTCATGTCAATTCTTTTCCTGTAATGATTCTATACATCGCCAGATACTTCTCTCTGGTCTTTGCGATCACTTCTTCCGGCAAGGCGGGAGCTGGGGATTGCTTGTCCCAACCGCTCGTGTTCAGATAATCACGGATATACTGTTTATCAAAACTAGTGGGGCTGGTGCCGATCTCGTAGCTTTGCAGATCCCAAAAGCGTGATGAATCCGGCGTCAGGCACTCGTCGATCAGGAGTATCTGGTTTCCAATGCTGCCAAATTCAAATTTTGTGTCTGCCACAATTATACCTTCTTTCTTCAATAAATCGTGGGCGTGATTGTATAGCGCTACGGATTTATCGCGCAGGTACTCAGCTATCCAGGGGTCCATGTGGCTCAGCATCTCGCGGTAGGAGATGTTTACATCGTGACCTTCGCTGGCTTTGGTAGAGGGTGTAAACAGCGCTTTGGCAAATTTCTGGCTTTCCTGCATTTCTTCGGCGATCATCATGCTGCCAACCGTGCCGGTGCGTTTGTATTCTTTCCAGGCAGAGCCGCTGATATAGCCTCGGACAATGCATTCAAAGGGGATCACGCGGGTTTTTTTCACCAACATCGAGCGTCCTTGCAGATAGCCCTCAAAAGCATGCAATTCTGCAGGATAATCCGTCACTTGGTCGCTGATGAAGTGATTTGCTACGATGTCCGCCGTGCTTTTGAAATAATACACTGAGATACCGTTCAGAATGCGTCCCTTGTCAGGAATTAGATTGGGAAACACCACGTCAAAAGCAGAGATGCGATCACTGGTGACGATCAATAGCTGATCGCCCAGATCGTAGATATCGCGCACTTTACCGCGGCTATGGTTCTTTATCAAAGGTAGTTTGATGAGTTCGTCATGCATGAGCTCGCTCCCTTATATAGTCATATATTATTTTCATCTCATCCACTGCAGTCAAGGGCAGAGCCAAAAGCTCGTTCTCCCGATAGGGCAGATTGTCAGTAGGGAAATGGTATGTCTTACCGTTCAACTTCGCACTGATTAACTGACCGTGTTCGATGGTGAGCTGCGGACTATCGAAACTGATGCTTTTTGCCACATACAGAAAGTTTAACCACTCCCGGTAGGCCTTCAGTAAACGGATCTCGTCATCCAAAAGGTCGGCTTTGGCAAATTCCAGTGCGTCAAAATTGCGGTCTCGCTCCTGTTGCACCATCTCCATTATTCCGTTGTTTGGATGCACAAAACTTTCTTGCAGTAGAATATCCAACTTCTCCAGATTATGTTCTTGTGCGCTTTCCTGAGCTGGAGCCAAAGCCAAACACCAGCCCCGGCAGATATCGCTGTCAAACTTGCTGCATGGATATGTCCCGCTGTCACAATTGGGCAGCTTCAAGATGCGGGAAATGCTGTCGATTACATCCGCTAAAAAGAAGCGGCTGCGAAATGGACCCAGATACTGCCAATCGTCATTGGTGTGCTCCTGAATGCTGATAAACGGGAAGCGATTGCTGTCCAATCCCAGATAGACATAGTTCTTCCAGGGACGCAAACGCTGCTGATACGAGGGATGATGCTCCTGGATCAAAGCTTTCTGCATCACCATAGCGGTCATGGCATCCGGCAACTTCTGATATTCAAGGACTTCCGCATCTTCGCAAAGCTCCTGTAAGAGCCTGTCTTCCAGGGAATTGTCCCACATCCTGCGTAACCGGGCAGAAAGACGCACACTGAAACCTATATACAGGTATGCACTGCGGTTTCTGAGCGCGAAACACACCCAGCCGCTGGGCAGGTTATCCCATTGTCTATCATCGTTCTTGACAATAATCTGACTAATCATACGGACAGTCTTTTACTTGGGCAATTTGTGTCAATTGAAATTGTGCTGGCATTCCCCCATTTTTTTAATTGAGCCTAATTTTGATTTGCCATTGGTCTCGTCGTTCTTCAATACTGGGTCTTCGTTTATATTGGATGATTTGATTGATGCAGATATTCAAGACATCAGTTATGCGATAATAGATGAACTCTTTGGGCTTAGTCCAGTCTTTCTTTACATATTTCAATAGTTTAGGGAAGCCGATAGCCAGGATGTGGACATAGTCTTTGCATTTGTATATGAAGTACAAGGCCAGAGCCATAAAAGCATTGAGATTTTTCATGCCTTGATAGCTGCCTAAACGCATGCTTTCCCATCTCATGCTCTGCTTCATTTGGCGATGCACTTCTTCAATAGCCCAGCGTTTTTTATATATATATC
>JAQWBI010000020.1 GCA_028706475.1 Candidatus Cloacimonadota bacterium | reverse complement strand
CTTCGCTATAAACGTATCTCCACCAGCTAACCATTGTTTTTCTTGACATATAGCTGGAACCCAAAAAAATGGCATCTTAGAGAGGTTTTAGAGAATATATGTGTTTGAGAACCAAGATAACTATAGCACTACAAAACTTGAAGATAGAGTTTGAGCATTTGCATACGCAAGTGCTTTTTTTTTGCCTTGGAGGATAGATGCTTATCGATGAGATTATTCGCAAAAGTTTAGAGGAAGACCTCGGATCAGGTGACATCACTACCAGATACCTGGATCTCGATCCGGCCATTTGCAGCGCATACATGATAGCTAAAGCCGATGGAATTCTTGCTGGCACGGACATCGCCAAAGAGGTGTTCAAAGCCGTGGATCCGGAGTTGAAGATTACCCTGTACCGCAAAGATGGAGACATGGTGCATCCCAAAGATGAGATCATGCGTGTGGAGGGCAAGCCTTCCAGCATTCTTCAGGCAGAGCGCACAGCTTTGAACTTTCTTCAGCGCCTTTCCGGAATAGCCTCTCAAACCCGCCGTATGGTGGACGCAATCGCCGGCACAAACACCAAACTCCTGGATACCCGCAAAACCACTCCGCTCTTGCGCAGCTTGGAAAAATATGCGGTACGGGTGGGGGGCGGTTTGAACCACAGACACGGCCTTTATGACATGATTATGCTGAAAGAGAACCACATCCGCGCGGCAGGCGGTATCAGCAAAGCAATCCAAAAGATTCAAACTCAAAACGCCAGCTACAAGCTTGAGGTGGAAGTTACAAATTTGCAAGAATTGGAAGAAGCGGTGGCGGCTAAGGCGGACAGAGTGATGCTGGACAACATGGGCATCAAGGAAATCAAAGCCGCAGTAAAACGCTTTGGGGAAAAAGTGGAACTGGAGATTTCCGGCGGAGTAAACGAAGACAACATATTGCAATATGCCAGGACGGGCGTGCATTATATTTCCAGCGGAGCCCTCACTCATTCATACAAGTCGCTGGATATCAGCTTGTTATTTAAGGAGTAAATACATGGAATCACAATTGCGGACCCTGGAGCAAATGCAGCTTTTGGACAATAAGATCGGCAGATATCGCGTTTTGCAACAGGAATTGCCCAAACAGCTTTCCGAGATCAACGAGCGTGTGGTACAAGCAACTGCGGACCTCTTGGCTTCTGAAAGTGAAAAAGCCGAAATCAACAAGAAACAACGTGCCCTCGATGCTGAAGTAGATGCCCACAAAAATCAGATCAAAAAGTACTCCGGTCAGCTTTCCGAGATCAAAACCAACAAAGAATATAAGGCACTGAACAGCGAAATAGCCTATCTGAAAGACAAAATTTCTGAGATCGAATCGCAAGCCCTGGCCCTGATGGACGAGGAAAGCGAGATCAAAGATAAGATCGAGGTAAACAAAAAAGCCTTACAGGAAGCTGAGGCCAACAAACGTGCCAAAGAAGGCGACCTCAAAGCCCAGATCGATTCCCTGGAACAGGAAATCGAAGATACCCGCGCCAATCGCAATAAACTGGCCGTTACCCTCCCCACTCCACTCATCAAACGCTATGGCAACCTCATCAAACACAAGGATAACCTTGCCGTAGTTTACAATCGTGATGGCTCCTGCGGAGGATGCGGCTTCGTGCTTCGGCAGCAAATGCGCATAGAACTGCAACTGCGTAAAAAGATAGTCTATTGCGAAAACTGCGGGCGCATCATCATTGATCATTTCAACGATGCTGTAACCGAGGACGACTAAAAGCGGCGCCCATACCTGAGATTTCTGGATTAGCTTGCCTAAGGGAAAGACATATCGTATCGTAGCATTCCGATGCTACGCACCGAATGCATCACATTCAATGAACAGAATTATCTGTGTAAATCCGTTTGATCTGCGTGATCTGCGTGCTATTTATCCTCACATGCTACTAAGGAACAGGGTGTTTGGAAATATTTGGTGATTTTTGGGGGTATGTTCGACAAGGGGTTTGGAAAATAGTTTGAGTTTACCTGTATGGATTAGATGATGATTCCCGATAGCTTAGTTTGAGGTTTTTTTCAGTGATTTGATGATGGCTCTTCTGAGCTTTCGTTGTAGAAAAAGGCAGCGAAGGTGTGAAATCCGGCTTTTATCTCGCGCAGGGAGCCCACCAGGATGGACTGCAGGGTGTCATCCATGAGGAGCTTGATCTTGGCGGATCGTGCTTCCTGGTTCCAGTAATCGACTCCGGAGAGGCTGAGCGGATCGAGCTCGAGTTCCAGCAGGGAATCTGTCTGGTAGAGGGTGGTGGTGATGCGTTTAATTATGAGTTTCATAATGAGTTGAGAGTTGAGAGTTGAGAGTTGGGGTCTTGGCGGCTTCGAGTTCCTGGCGGTGCCGGATGCACTCGATGTATTTGTTGAAGACATTGTAGTTGAACCAATCGGCATAACGCTCCAGGACGATCTTATCGACGGCGAGGATACGCTGTTTGAAGTCTTCGGGGATGGTGTCCCATTCTTCTTCCATACCCAGACGGTTGAACATTTCCAGCTCGTCTGTAGCATCATCACCCTCGAAGTAGTCGATGATGTATTCATATTGCCTAACTTCTATTTCAGCAACCATTTTAGAAACTCCTTTTGACGTATATTGATCGGTGAGCATCATAACCTTGCCATGTACATTGGGATCCAGGTTCTGCATTATCTTGTCCATGATTTTGGGATGGAATGTTTTAAGGCGTTTCTTGTCAAGGCTAAAAACTGCAAAATCATGCATGGGCTTATCATTGATCACTCGCACCCTGGGATCCCATACGTAGAGATTGAGCGTGTGATCACGGGCAGAGATGGCGAGTCCCATCTGTTTGAGCGGATTCCTTAGTAGATCAGAGACATTAGCCATGTATTCGGCATGGGTGGAGACGCCGAGATCGCTTTTATGCTTTGCCAAGTGATCAAAGAGTTTATCGCGGGAGGCGAAGTCGTAGTTCATTACCCTGGAGACGATAGCCTCGATATGCTTTTCCTGGGGTTTAATCAGGTTGTTATAGCGATCCAGGGCGGCATCATAGGGATCGGTAGGCTCAATGTAAGGTATTATCCTGGTACGGCAATTATAATGGTAAGGCGGTAGCGATGATGTTGGTTCCATCTGAACACCAAGCGAAGATCAAGAACACCCCAATCTGTTGCCACTCAGATATCCTCCCTCTGGAGCCAGTTGTATAGCAATCTGGCATCAAATAGAGATCAAGCTCTAAAAGATATGGAAACAAGAGCCAAGAAGGAACTTAAATTCGATGCCTGGCTATACTACCGGCGGCGTGGTGCGTCCAGGAATGCCTGTCCAGCAAGACATAGCGATGAACGTTGTACTTAACTGCGAGGGAAAAGCATTAGCAAGAGCCGTCAATAAAGGGAATAAAAAGATCATCTCTACATGATATGATTGTCAAACCGCTTGTCGAACAGGGCATCATGATCCCAGATAATTAGCGATTTGTTTGTCAAACCTCTTGACAAATGCCGTGATTTTCAAATGGGTTGTCGAATTTAGCCAAACACCCTGTCACGGGATATTTATCCCTCTTGGCGCAGGTTGAGATTTTTTCCTTGACCATTATGTGTTTTTGCTATTTCATGCATAGTATACTTAAACATGGAGTACAAGACCATTTATGAAAAGAATTCTACTTATTCTAGCCGTTGCTCTGCTGCTTCTGACTGCCTGTCAGAGTGAAAGTGCCCGAATTTCCAACGCAAACAAGAAATTGGGAACCCGCCAAAATCCGATCAAGATGTATTTTGTGCCTTCTTTGGAAGCCGGAAAAGTGGTAGCCAGCGGTGAAGCAATTGCCGAGGCTCTGCACAAAGCGATAGGTTATCATTTCAAAGTGGCAGTACCCACATCGTATGCTGCGGTGATCGAAGCGCTGGGCACCTATCAGGCAGATATCGCCTGGTTGCCAACTTATGCTTATGTGCTTGCCAAACAGAAGTATGACGCAAATGTGAGGCTGATGACAGTGCGTAACGGTCTCAACAAATACCGGGGTCAATTTGTGGCCATGCGGGAAGATATCAAGAGTTTGGAAGATATTGAAGGCAAGATAATTGCCTACACAGATGCCGCTTCCACCTCAGGTTATATATATCCCTCCGCAATTCTGAAGGAAAAAGGTATAGAGCCCAAAGAACACATCTTTGCCGGTGGTCATCCCCAAGCCATCCTGGCGGTTTACAGCGGTAGGGCGGACGTGGCATGCAGCTACTGGAGTCCGGCGGATTCCACCGGAATGCCCATGGATGCACGCGAAAAGCTCTACGAGACTCATAAAGATATCTTTGAAAAAGTACGCATCATAGGCTTCACGGATTGGATTCCCAACGATACTGTCACTTTCCGCAGAAATCTACCGGAAGAGCTGGAAAAAGAAGTGGTGAAAGCACTCTACGATTTTGCCCAGACCCCCGAAGGCAGGAGCACTTTGAAAAGCCTCTACGACGTTGATGGGCTGGAACATGCCTCGGATGCGGATTATGACGTGGTTCGCAACTCCCTGAAAGCTATGAATATGGATCCGGAAACTATGCTGAAATAGGTGATACTGTTTGAAACTCCTTGAAATTCAGAACTTGTATAAAAGCTATGATGGTGTTTCTTACGCCATCAACGACCTATCCTTTGAGGTGGATGCCACAGATTTCATCGTACTTTTGGGGCTTTCTGGCAGCGGGAAATCCACTCTTTTGCGCTGCATAAACCGCTTGATCGAGCCCACAAAGGGCGATGTACGCTATGGTGGTGAGTCCATCATAAACCTGAAAGGAAAGGACTTACGACGCTATCGCCGCAATATTGCCATGGTCTTTCAGCAATTCAACCTGATCAAGAATCTTTCAGTGCTCACCAATGTGCTTACCGGTCGCTTGGGCTACCACAATATTGGTTCTGCTTATAGCAAAGCTGAAATCGCCGCCGCCATGCAGAATCTGGCGCGGGTGGGTTTGCAGGATTTTGCCAGGAAACAGGTAAAACAGCTTTCTGGAGGACAGCAGCAACGGGTGGCAATAGCCCGTGCCTTGATGCAGGAACCACGCATCATCCTGGCAGATGAACCGGTTGCCAGCCTGGATCCCGCCACGGCAGATTCCATTATGCAATACCTGGCAGAGATAAATAAAGACGGCATCGCCGTAATCTGCTCTTTACACTTCCTTTCACTGGTGCGGCGTTATGGTACCAGAGTGTTGGCGCTGAAGGACGGAATCAAAGCCTTTGAGGGTCTACCTACGCAGATCGACAAAGCGCGCTTCAAAGAAATCTACGGAGAAGAAGCAGAAGAGATTTAAACCTGACAATTGCAATGCTTGAGCCATACCGGTAAATAGCACACAGATTATCAAGTATTGAGGATTGCCGGGTCACCAGGAAATGCGAAGCGTTTTTGTGGGGTGGTTAAACAGGCCGAAGGCTGTTCCAACAGTGAAGCGAAGCGTAACGTTCACTCTTACCAATGTCCTTCCACTATATTGGCACCTATAATTACTTACCGGGATGGGAAATACACATACAAGTGCAACCATGTTAAAAATTATTTAGTTTATCTCCTTGACGAAAAACACTTAGAATAAGAAGTTGGCAGCGTCCCCGAGCGTGCACACCTAACCCCCGTTTAGGGCAAGGCTGTACGCCGATAGGGTGTATCCGGAAACAGATATGCCTTCCAGTGTGAAAAGGAGATACGGACATAGGAATTGTATGCCCTGATAAAGTGTGTCTTCCTTTTCACAAAACAACATGAAAAGGAGATAACATGTTTTTTAGCGTACCCGTACCCAAAAATGAACCAGTGTTGACCTATCAGCCTGGTTCTCCTCAACGTCAGCAGCTTCAGAACACTCTGCAAGACTTGTATAACAAGCATATCGAAATCCCCGCAATCATCGGGGGAAAAGAGGTATATGGTGGAGCCACAGGGAGTTGCATCTGCCCTCATGACCATCAGCACAAACTAGCCACCTATCACAAGGCCGATGAAAAAGAAATCTTGTGCGCCATCGATGCGGCAGTGAAAGCCCACAAAGACTGGGAAGATATGCCCTTTTATCACCGTTCTGCGATCTTCTTGAAAGCAGCAGAATTACTCTCAACAAAATACCGCTTTCTCCTGAATGCAGCAACCATGCTGGGGCAAAGCAAGAATGCGCACCAAGCGGAAATCGATTCGTCTTGTGAACTGATAGATTTCTGGCGTTTCAATGCCTATTTTGCACAGAAGATATATGAACAGCAGCCCTTAATCTCGCCCAAAGGGGAATGGAACTTTTCTTCATACAGAGCCCTGGAAGGCTTCATCTTTGCCCTTACTCCGTTCAATTTCACGGCTATTGCTGGAAATCTGCCCACTGCCCCTGCTTTGATGGGTAACACAGTAGTGTGGAAACCCTCCGGCGCAGCGGTTTACAGTGGATACTATATAATGAAGATTCTCAAAGAAGCAGGATTGCCGGATGGTGTGATAAACTTCATCCCCGGCTCAGGTGAAACCATCGGACAGCACGTGATGCACTCTCCGCATCTTGCTGGGATTCATTTCACAGGCAGTACAAAGGTGTTTAACCATCTATGGAAAACAACAGCAAACAATATTCACCTGTACAAGTCATATCCCAGAATAGTGGGCGAAACGGGAGGAAAGGATTTCATCTTTGCGCATCCTTCTGCCGATGTTCAAGCCCTTGCCGTGGCCTCACTGCGAGGAGCCTTTGAGTATCAAGGGCAGAAGTGCAGTGCCGCTTCCCGGCTCTACATTCCACAATCCATCTATGATGAATGGCTGAGCTCCATGAATGAAATGCTGGATCAGGTAAAAATGGGTGATGTGCGCGAGTTTGGCAATTTGATTAATGCTGTGATCGATAAAGCAAGCTTCGATAACATAAAAAGTTACATCGACTACTCAAAAAATGCCAATGATGCAAGCGTGATCCGCGGTGGTAACTGCGACGATAGTGTGGGCTACTTTGTAGAGCCTACCATCATCAAAGCCGAAAATCCACTGTTCAAAACCATGCAGGAAGAAATATTCGGCCCGGTGTTGACCGTGTATGTATATCAGGATGAGGATTTTGAGAAGACATTGGAACTGTGTGATAAAACCTCTGTTTATGGACTTACAGGTTCGATCTTCTCTCAGGATCGCACCGCAATCTGTACTGCTTATAATGCCCTGCGACATAGTGCAGGTAATTTCTACATCAACGACAAGCCAACCGGTGCTGTTGTAGGTCAACAGCCTTTTGGCGGCGGAAGATCATCCGGAACTAACGATAAAGCGGGTTCTGCCTTGAACCTGCAACGCTGGATTTCCGCTCGATCCATCAAGGAAAACTTCGTTCCAGCACTTAATTTCGATTATCCATTCATGAAGTAATAAGTACCACAGGGGAAGATGGCTTGGTCGTCTTCCCTCTTTGTGAATTGGAGTGTATTAAAAGCCTCAATGAAAAGCGTCTCAAGATTTATCTTGACAGATGGGCTCCTCCCAAAAAAGTGGTAGAACATGTGACGCGAGGTGGAGCAGCTGGTAGCTCGTCGGGCTCATAACCCGAAGGTCGAAGGTTCGAATCCTTCCCTCGCTACCATATTTCAGTAATAAGAGCGAGAGATAACTCGTTCTTTTTTATAGAGTGTGGCGGTGTAGCTCAGCTGGTTAGAGCGTCGGAATCATAATCCGCAGGTCCGGGGTTCAAATCCCTGCGCCGCTACCATATTTTTCTTGCGCCAGTAGCTCAGTAGGATAGAGCAGCAGCCTTCTAAGCTGCGGGTCAGGGGTTCGAATCCCTTCTGGCGTGCCAGATTACCTTTCTTTATCCACAAACATTGTGGTGGGTGTAGTTCAACGGCAGAGCACCGGATTGTGGTTCCGGGCGTTGTGGGTTCAAATCCCATCACCCACCCCATTTTGATTTCAAGGTCTCGGGTTTACAAATCCCAGACCTTTTTTTATATACACGCATAACGCTTTATGAGAGAGAGTTATCTGACGTACAGAAGTGCCAGATTCATAGGCTATAAAATGCATTGCAGCGAGGTTCTCCCCTGATGTTCAAGCTGTACTGAAGCTGATATAAAGCTGTTATAAAGCAGTGACCACTCGATGATCACTCGATGATATCTGCTTCACCACTCCTGAAAGTAAAGGGGTAAAGCTGAATGAGGAGCTGCGTTTACGTCGTCCATGATTCCATTTGACCGCGAAATGAATTGCTAAACATAGAGTTGCAATCTCAAATGGACTTTATCTCTAATAAGGCACACAGCTCAAAACACCTATGCTGTCTATCTTATGGCAAAATAAGTTAAGGGGCGGCGTGGACTTCGGGCAATGTATAAAATCCACTCCTGCTATTGAAGTCCATATGACCATATAACATATAGGTATACAATAAGATACATAAGGTCAAATAAACTTTGCATTATCCAAGATTAGTCCCACTTGTATCTGCGTAATAGATGGTGTGGTTCCTACGCAGGCGCAAAAAAAGACGGAACCGCTATGAAGGGCTCCGTCTCTTTCTTATTAGGTGTTTATCAGTGTTTTTCTTTACAGAGTTCGATCAGGACACCACCAGTGGATTTTGGATGCAGGAAGGCGATATCGGCTCCATGCGCTCCGGGGCGGGGTTCTTTATCGATGAGGCGGATGCCTTCTTCCTCAGATTTTTTGAGAGCATCGGGCAGATCTTCCACTGCGAAGGCGATATGTTGGATTCCTTCACCTTTTTTCTCGATGAATTTGGCGATAGGGCTTTCTTCGGAAGTAGGTGCCAGTAGTTCAATTCTGGTATTGCCAACAGGGAAAAAGGCAACTTTTACCATCTGTGAGGGCACTTCCTCAGTTCCTTCCAGGGTGAGGCCCAGCTTTTGGTAAAAGGCGATTCCGGCTTCCAGGTCTTTCACTGCTATTCCGATGTGGCTGATGTGCTTAACCATGCTGTAGTCCTTTATTTCTTGTATTCATCGGCCAGCTTGAAGCCAAGCTTCATGGCCTTGATGTTCATATCTACAAAGGCAGGCTTCACGGTTTCACGCAGCGATGTTTCCAGAGCAGTTTCGCTAACAATCTGGGTTACTTTCACCAGAAAAGCCAGAGATAGCACGTTCGTGGACATCGTACTGCCCAACTGCTCTTGAGCAATCTCAGTAAAGGGCAGCTCATACGTATTGTCGGCAGCCAGAGCCAGGTTTTTCACGAAGGTGGTGTCGATTATCAGGGTACCGGTGTCGCGCAAGTCAAAGAGATACTTGTCGCAAGCTTCCTGTGTAAGGGCGAGCAGGCAATTGAAGTTTGTGGCTTCGGGGAAATAGATCTCTTTGTCACTGATTATCACGTCTGCGCGGGAGTATCCGCCGCGGGATTCCGGACCGTAACTCTGGGTTTGAGTAACTTTGTGCTTATCAATTACTGCGGCGCGGGCGAGGATGATGCCGGCCAGGATCAGTCCCTGACCTCCACTGCCGGAGAGACGGATTTCGTAACTCTTGTTCATTTATCCTCCCCTTTCGGAGCCACTCTGGCCACCAGATCGGCATAAGCGGCGCAGAATTCGGGTTTGATGTCCTTGCGCAGAATACCGCGGATGATCTTGCCTTGCACCTGTTCCGGAGGAAGCTTGTCCACAGCTGCCAAAGGAATGGAGTTGTCCCTGAATTCCTTCATCATCTGCGGAGCTCCGCCCTTTTTATTGAGGCGTCCGAAGATAACGGGGCAAGCGGAGATTATTTCCAGCAAAGAGAATCCGGGATGTTCCAGAGAAGCTTGAATGTAATTCTGCATTTCCTGTACGTGGAAGGCTGTGGTGCGGGCAACGAAAGAGGCGCCGGCGCCCATTGCCAGCTCACAGATGTTGAAATCAGGCTCGATATTGCCATAAGGAGCGGTGGTGGCGATGGCATCATGCGGCGTGGTAGGTGAACATTGACCGCCGGTCATGCCATAGATGTTGTTGTTGATCAAGATCACGCTGAGGTCGAGGTTTCTGCGGGCAGCGTGAATCAGGTGGTTTCCGCCGATCGCGGTGCAGTCTCCGTCTCCGGTGATCACAATCACCTTCATGTAAGGTTTATGCATCTTGATCCCTGTTGCAAAGGCGATGGAACGTCCATGCAGGGTATGCAGAGTGTTGAGGTCTATATAGACCGGCATACGGGAGGAGCAGCCGATTCCGGAAACCATCACGATGTCGTCGCGGTTCAGATTCAGGGAGGCAATGGCGCGGATAATGGCGCCCAGTACTATGCCATTGCTGCATCCGGCGCACCACACGTGAGGGAACTTCTTGTCGTGGCGCAGGTATTGATGTACTATTTTTTGCGGGATATTAGCCATCTCAACTTACCTCCTTGATCTTGCGCAGAATGTCGTTGGGTGTGATCAACTGACCGTTTACCCTCTGAATGCTAAGCACATTGCTGTCGCTCTTGTCTTTTGTAAGGCGGCGTATCTCGTTAATCAGCTGGCCTTGATTGAGTTCGGGGACAATCACGGTCTCAACATTGCGCAGCATTTTGCGCACGGCGTCATCCGGGAATGGCCAAATGGTAAGCGGGCGCAGAAGTCCTACTTTGATGCCTTCATAACGAGCTATGGCAATAGCTCCCTTGGCGGCACGGGCAGTAATACCTGCCGCGAAGATGGCGATCTTGGCATCGTCCATTTCGTGGCTTTCGATCTGCACGAGGTCCCGGATATTGTAAGAGATCTTTTTGCGCAGACGCTCCATCATCTCGGCGGCTTCGCTGCTCTTGTTTGTGGGGAAACCGTGGGCATCGTGGGTGAGCCCGGTTACATGGAACCTGTAGCCTTCGCCATAACTGGCCAGGGGCGACAGGTATTTTTGGTTTTCATCATAGTGTTTATACCAGTGCGGAGGCACTGTGGGTTTGATTCGGTTGATTACTCTCACATTTGCCAAATCAGGCAGGCGTACGGACTCACGCATGTGTCCCAGGACTTCATCCAGAAGCAGGATTACGCAGGTGCGGTATTTTTCGGCCAGGTTTACGGCACGGATGGTGAGTTCATAGCTTTCTTTTACACTATCCGGATACAGCACGATGGCCGGGGAATCGCCATGAGAACCCCAGCGGGCTTGCATGATGTCGGCCTGAGCGGGGCTGGTCGGCATTCCGGTGGAGGGGCCCATGCGTTGCACGTTCACTACCACACAAGGTGTCTCGGTGATCTTGGCAAAGCCGATACCTTCTTGCATGAGGGAGAAGCCCGGGCCGCTGGTGGCGGTAAGAGACTTGGCTCCGGCAAGAGAGGCACCTGTGATGGCGCAGATGGAGGCGATTTCATCTTCCATCTGGATAAACACGCCATTGCGCTTTGGAAGCTCAGCAGCCAATATCTCGGCAATCTCGGTAGAAGGAGTAATGGGATATCCGGCAAAGAAATTCACGCCGGCATCCAAAGCTCCATAGGCTACGGCTTCGTTACCTTGCATGATTACGGTCTTGCGTTCGCGAGTGTTTTGTAGTTCGTTGATCTTGCTTTCCACTTTGACCGCAGTTTCGGCTTTCTTCGTGGATTTTGCGACCTTACTTGTTTCTTTCATCAACATCACTTCTCCTTCGCTCCGGTGATGGCAAAATCAGGACATAAGCGATCACAGGTTTCGCAATGGATACATTTTTCCGGAGCTTGCACATAGGGAGAGCCATCGCTCTTCAATCCCAGGCATCCGGTAGGGCAGAATGCGACGCAAATGCCGCATTTCTTGCACCAATTGTAATAGATCAATACGGGGGAGTCCTTCTCTCCGGGGGCTTTGACTTCGGTGGGTTCCACCTCCATCTTGGCCAGAGTGTCTTCCTCTTTGATGATCATGCCCATACGGTCTTTAATGACTTTGTTGGACATTATTCCTCCAGTTTATTATATGAGTGTGTTACTTTTTTGCCAATACTTTTTTGAAGAAGTCACCAAGACGCTTTGCGCCTTCTTCGTTCTTTTCCAGAGTCTCATAAGAGAAATTCAGGCGCATGGTGTTATTACCTCCGCCATCGCAGAAGAAAGAGGTTCCGGCTACATAAGCTACATTCGCTTCCTTGATGCAATCCAGCAACAGAGCGTTTGTATCCAGGTGTTTTGGAGCATAGGCCATCATAAAGAGGCCGCCTTCCGGTTTAGTCCAGGTGATCTCTTCCGGCATGTACTGTTTCAGAGCGGCCAGGAAGCCTTTCTGCTTCACGGAATACATCTTGCGGATGTCTTCGATCTTGGGATCCAAAAGACCTTTTTCGATGTAGCGGGCGGCAATCCTCTGAGTGAAGGGCGGTGTGCAGAGGTCGGTAGCTTGTTTCCCCACCACAATTTTATCCAGTACATCTGCATGACCCACTACCCAACCGATACGGAAACCGGGGCAGAAGATCTTGGAGAAGGTACCAAGCATGATTACATGCCCCGTGCCGTCCAGTTCGTACATGGTCTTTTGAGTCTCGCCTTCATAACGCAGCTCACGGTAGGGGCTGTCTTCCAGAATAAGTACATCGTATTTATGGGCCAGGGCGATGATCTCTTTTCTGCGACGCTCGGTCATGGTAACGCCGGCGGGGTTCTGGAAATCCGGGATCAAATAGATAAATTTGGGTTTCTTATCCATTGCCTGAAGCTTTTTCAATTCAGCTTCCAGTATTGCGGGATCTTCTCCCTCATCATCCATGGGAATGCCGATCATTTTTGCGCCATAGGAATTGAAGGCGGATAGCCCGCCCAGATATGAGGGCAGACCTACGATCACGTAGTCGCCGCGATCAATAAACATCTTGGCAATGAGGTCCAAAGCTTGCTGGGAAGCCGTGGTGATAATCAGGTTGTCCACACTTACATCCACGCCCTGGCTCTTGTAGCGGTTTGCCAAAAGAGTGCGCAGCAGCATGTCGCCTTCGGTGGCGCCATATTGCAGGGCCATGGCGGCTTCTTTGTCCATTACTTCATTCATAATCTGTTTCAGTTCTTCCACCGGGAAGGTGAGCGGGCTGGGAAAGCCACCGCTGAAAGAGATCAATCCGGGGGTGCCGAGATACTTCAGAAGCTCGCGGATAGCCGAACGCTTCATCCCTTTGATGTTCGTGGATAATGCATTGTTCAAGTTGGTGATCATGTTGATCCTCCGTATATTTTATTTTTCTTCGTAAACCAAAACTTTCTTATTACTCTTGCGCCATTCCCGGTAAGCGTCCTTGATTTCAAGCTCCCAGACTATGCGTTTGTCCATGTCTTCAAAAGTAATAATATCTATGTAAAAAGTACGTTTATTCTTGCCCACAAAGCTTTTTTTGGGAAACTCCACTACGATCTCGCCATCTATGTTGAGAATGGTAACTTCGTTCAAAAAAACGCCTTCAGCGATCTCCAGGATCGCTCTTGCCTCCACACTGCCTGCCTGTACATCACGAAAGTGGATATTCATATATTCTCCAATCATTACTTAGTACCCCTATAAATCAATCGCTTTAAAGGTCAAGTGTTTTTTCTGAAGCTATTCCTGCCAATTGAGCTTTCTGGCTTGGCAAGCGTAACTGAAGCACCGCAACAATCGGCATAGACAGGCGCAGGAAAACCGGAATATGTCAAACATGGACGGTATCAGAGTTCCCAGTCGCTTGGAACCGATTATCTGGGCTTACAAAGGTTTTATGCCAGATTATCGAGATTTCACTTGCGGGTAGGCATGTTTAGCAATATCATATCATAAGCATAGACATTATAAAAAGGACATAGATATGCAGTTACAAATCGGCATCGACGGTATGCATTGTGCTTCATGCAGTGCGAATGTGGAGAAGAGTTTGAAAGCTCTGGGTGGAGTAAGTTCGGCTCATGTGAACCTCGCTTTGGAAGAAGCTCAGGTGGAATATGACGAGCGCAAGGTAAAGCAGGAAGCCATTTTCAAGAGTATCACCGATCTGGGTTTCAGCATCCGGGATAGTGTGTATCGGGACGAGGATGAGCATATCCGGATGATGCACATGGCTTCACGGCGGATGATATTCAGTTGGATACTCACGGCCTTGGTGTTGGTATTGATGATACCGCATATGTTCTTTGGCGGCAAGGTCTTTGGGCACAATGCCGATGCCTGGATTATGTTTGCTTTATCCCTCACGGCAGTTCTTTTTCCCGCTCGTCACGTGTATGTCTCTGCGTTCAAATCCCTGAAGGGGCGCGCTGCAAACATGGACGTGCTCATCGCTTTGGGTACTCTCTCATCTCTAATGGTAAGTCCGTTGTCACTGGTGATCACGAACATCTCTGCACACGATTTTGCAGGTATTGCCGCCATGATCATCTCCTTCCACCTCACGGGACGATATCTGGAAAGCAGAGCCAGGGGTAAAGCCTCCGAAGCCATACGCAAACTGATCTCACTTGGTGCCAAGACGGCCATTCTGATGATTGATGATTGCGAGCAGGAAGTTCCCGTACACCGTATCAAAACCGGAGATATCTTTGTGGTGAAACCTGGAGCCAAGGTTCCTACAGACGGCATTATCACCAGCGGTACCAGTTCTTTGGATATTTCTATTGCCACCGGTGAGTCCATGCCGGTTACATGCACTGTAGGCGATGCCGTTTTGGGTGCTACGATCAATTTAGATGGATACTTCCTTGCCAGGGCTACCAAAGTAGGCAAGGAGACTTTTCTGGCTCAGGTGATTAAGATGGTGAGCGATGCTCAACACTCCAAAGTGCCTATCCAGCTTTTGGCAGACCGCATCACGGCGATCTTTGTGCCTGTGATCCTGGCGCTGTCACTGCTTGTTTTTGTTGCTTGGATCATTTTTCCTGGCTTCATGGGAAGTGTGGCAGCCATTCTGCACACAGTATTACCCCTTTCACTTCCTGCAGATGGAATTGCGGCAGCTTTGATGGCCACGATTGCTACTCTGGTGATTGCCTGTCCTTGCGCCCTGGGTCTGGCCACGCCTACCGCCTTGATGGTGGGCTCCGGCATTGGGGCAAATAACGGCATCCTGATTCGCAGCGGTGAGGCTTTGCAGCGTATGAAGGATGTGGATACGGTGCTTCTGGACAAAACTGGCACCCTCACTCACGGTAAACCCGAACTGATCAAAACAGACGTATTCGAAAGTGATGAAGAACAAGTTCTTGGCCTGGCTTATGCTCTGGAAAACTCCAGCGAACATCCTCTGGCGCTTGCCATCAAGAATGCAGCACAAGCACAAAACTTGAGTCTGAAGCCCATTCAGAATTTTAACGCCAGTCCCGGTCGTGGAGTATCTGCAGATATAGGAGGCATAAATTACTATCTGGGCAGTCTCAATTGGATGCGGGAAATCGGTATCGAGAGTGAACCGGAGCCGGATGCTGATCTCGCTTATGCCGGCAACATCTATCTGGCAACCGATGCCAAGCTATTGGCTCGCTTTTATGTGGCAGACACCATTCGGGAGGAAGCACGCAGTGTGGTACAAAGCCTTTTGCAGAAAGGGATAAAGCCGATTATGATGAGCGGCGACAACCTGGATACAGCCCGGGCGATAGCGCATAAATGCGGCATTACAGATGTGCTGGCCAATGTTTTGCCTGCTGATAAAGCAGGGAAGGTGAAAGAACTGCAGGCCGGTGGCAGCGTAGTGGCAATGGTAGGAGACGGTATCAACGACGCTCCGGCTCTGAAGCAAGCAGACATCGGGATCGCCATGGGCATGGGTACCGATATTGCCATCGAAGCGGCGGATATCACGATCTTACGAGGAGATCTAAACCTCATACCTTTGGCGCACAAGCTTTCAGTGCAGACCTTTGCCAAGATCCGTCAAAACCTGTTTTGGGCGTTTTTCTACAATCTGATAGCCATTCCATTGGCGGCTTTCGGGGTATTGCATCCAGTAATCGCGGAGATTGCAATGGCGCTCAGCTCGGTAACGGTGGTATCCAATGCCAACCTTTTGCGGAGAAAGTTCTAACAACTCGTTAAGGCACGAATGTCGTTTTGCTACTGGACTGCCGAACTTCGAAAAGATAGATACTTCTGCCGATGATTCAGAAGCTTCATTCCTCCTGGGATTATCTATACTTGAACCTGATATCATCGGGTTATCATCGGGTGAGTACAGGATAATAACACCTTGATATCAGCTTCAACACTGGATAGAACAAAGGGAAAGAGGAGTATCATTTCTCTTCTTTGTTTTATCCTTCGCAACACATAAGCTTGGGACTACTCATGATGAAGCGGCATATAGAAATGAATACAATGCAATAGTGGCTTGAGACATCACATAGAGCCCCAATATGCGTGGATTGATTATTGCCCTGTTCCGGCTTTGGCTTATCTTGTATTCTAAGAAGAATCTACAGAGGAACACAATGAAACGAAATATAATCCTGCTATGCATGATGCTTTTGTCCCTTGCGTTATGGGCTCAGGGCAGCTTTCGTATTGAAACCGAATTGAGTGCGGCAATTTCCGGATACAATGATGTACGCAGCCCAAACAAAGACAACAATAGTCCCTTGCTGTCTTTCACGGACGAACTAAGCACCGATCCTGGCTTTAGCAGCAGATTGCTCTTGCACTACATGCCTCACCCCCGGCATCAGATTACACTTATGGCAGCACCTCTGACCTTGAAGCCAAAGGGAAGCCTGGAAAACACAATTGATTACGAAGGAGTCACCTTCAATGCCGGTGAAGAGATTGATGCGGAATATCGTTTCAATTCCTATCGTCTGGGCTACAGATACTTCTTTCCCAAACGTCTCTTTGTGTTGAAATCTGTGGGAGCGGCAGCCAAGATACGAGACGCAGAGATCCTTCTGAAGAATGGCAGTAAGAAATCCTCCAAAACCAACATCGGCTTTGTTCCGCTTCTCAATTTCGACCTGGGATATCCCATCATGGAGGAATTGGAGTTGGTATTGGAAGCAGAGGGCTTGGCATCACCATACGGCAGAGCGGAAGATGTGTATTTGGGCTTGGATTTCAGAATCAATCACAAACTAAACATGCGCGCCGGTTATCGCCTCTTGGAAGGCGGTAGTGACAACGATGAGGTCTATACCTTTGCCGCAATTCACTATGGCACTATAGGCTTCAGTGTCAGATTATAAAGATGGAGGAGATATAGATGGAGGCTTTCAGTTTTCACAATCCCACTCAGATTCTTTTTGGGCAGTCATCGATAGAAGAACTGGGCGAGATACTAAAGAAAGATGGCATCACCAAGTGTCATCTGATTGCCGGAGGCGGATCTTTGAAAATGAATGGTGCGTACAAGCGCATTCTGGAAAGCATGAAGGCAGCTGGTATAGAAATGACAGAATCTTGGGGAGTGCAGGCCAATCCAACCTTGAATAAAGTAAATGAGATCGTGCTGCAGCTGCGCCAAAACGCCTCTGAGGCTATTATCGCAGCCGGTGGAGGCTCCGTGATCGACACTGCCAAAGCTGCAGCAGCGGGAGTATATCTCAAAGAAACATGGAATGCCTTTACGGAAAAGGAAAAGATCGTACAAGCTTTGCCCATATACACGGTACTGACGCTATCGGCAACGGGTAGTGAGATGAACGGTAATGCTGTAATTACAAACATGCAGACACGGCAGAAATGGGGAGTGTCTTCGCCTTTCCTGTATCCCCGGGTGAGCATCATAGATCCCTCTCTGCAAAGCACTTTGCCTTTCAAACAAACGGCAAACGGTGCCATGGATGCCATCGCTCATATTCTGGAATTCTACTTCGCAGACGATAGAGCTCTCAGTACGTTGGCCATCAATGATGCCTTGTTGCGCACCATTGTGGATATGACAGACCGTCTCAAACAAAATGCTGCAGATATTGTGGCACGGGGAAACCTGGCCTGGAGTGCGACCCTGGCGCTGAACGGCATCAGCGGAGTGGGTTTGCATGAAGGAGACTGGGGCTGCCACAGTATCGAACATGCTTTTAGTGCGCTGCATCCGGAGATAGCACATGGTGAGGGTCTGGGAGTAATCTTCCCGGCTTGGATCGAGTATTTGAGCGAGAAGAATCCAGCTTGCTTCCTGAGGTGGGCAAAATGCGTGTGGAACGAAGATACCGTAGCCTTGGCAGTGCGCCGATTTCGCGATAAACTGCAGGATTGGGGTTTGGCAGGTTCCTTGAGAGATTTGGGCATCAAACAGAACGAATTGAGCACCCTCCTGGACATGATAATGGTGCAGCCTGCCATCGGAGAAGTGTTTAAGCTAAAGAAAGATGAAATCCGCTCTCTATTGATGCTGGCTTTTTAAAAGCTATTAGGGTTGAACTGCCACCTTAATAATCGTAGTAGGTATCAAGGACTTATTACCCGTGTATAGTGTAGAGTCTTAACTGTCTGAAAGCAAGATCGGATATAAAGACAAGAATATTAGCTAAAAGATATTGACTGCTTTTCACATCTGGAATTATGAGTTTATCAATGAGGAATTGATCGTGAAAGATGTCATAGCAATTACCACACTAGTAGTTAGCCTGATTCTGTTCGGCTCCTATGTTTATACACTCACAGAACCTGAGTACATTACTCTAAACAGAGCCAAGCCGATCGACGTTCTGATGGATCCTGTACAGAGTGCAGCTCCAGATACAATAATCCCGATTATCCATAGGGGAAAAGAGCGTTACACCATTATCCCTCAGAAACGTTATCAGCTATCGGGAATTGTAGTAAGTTACCGTAGGTACCGCCGAGGTTGGATGCACAATCTTTCTCCCTGGGATTATACAGTGTCGTGGGGTAATACTCAGCAGTATTTGCCCTACGTGAAGTTCGATCAGATAGTGCGCTTTTGCCTGTTTAGCACCAAACATCCGGAAAAAGTGGATATCTCCTATTTGGAAAGCCATATTGCCAATAATCATCTGATCCCGGCTAATAACAATCTCCGCAAGGCAATGGGACGGGTAAAGAAGAAAGATCAGGTTCTGATTGATGGCTTTCTGGTGAATGTAATCAGCACAGACAGAAAGAATAGGATCGGCAACTGGACTTCCAGCCTTACGCGGGAAGATACCGGTAATGGCGCATGCGAGATCATATATGTAACCCGCCTGCGCATCAATAATGATGTCTATGAATAGACCGCTCTGGTGAACGGTTCTGGTCGATGGCAGGATCTGTCTTTGCTGTCTTCAAGAAAAAGCCCGCAGAGAGCGGGCTTATATATCTTAATGAATGGAGGTTTTCTATATCAATCCATCGCGTTTAAGCAGCGCTTCAGGATCCAGAGGTCGTCCTCTGAAAGCCTCAAAGAGCTCTTGGGGATGGAAGGAATTTCCTCTGGACAGGATGTATCTGCGGAAGTTCATAGCGGTCTCATGGTCAAAGATACCTTTTTCCTTGAACAGACTCCAGGCATCAGCTTCCAGCGCTTCTGCCCATTTGTAGGAGTAGTATCCAGCAGCGTAACCGCCTGCAAAGATATGGGAAAAGGAGCAACTAAAGTTGGTTCCTTCCACAGGAGGCAGGAGGGTAAAGCGTTTCGTGGCGTTTCTTTCGAATTTGTCCACGTCATCGATGCTTTCTGGATCTGCCAGGTGCCAATCGAAATCGACATTGGCATAGCGCAATTGAGTAACGTTTCCGGTTCCGGCATTGAAATTCCTGGCAGCGATCACTTTATCCAGCAGTTCCTTGGGGAGGGGCTCGCCGGTCTTATAATGCCGGGCAAACAGGTTCAAGGCCTCTTCTTCCAGAAGCCAGTTTTCCATTATCTGGCTGGGCAATTCCACAAAATCCCAGAGTACGGAAGTGCCTGAGAGTCCGTGGTAATAACCGTCTGCCAGAAGGGAATGCAGGGCATGACCAAATTCGTGGAAGATGGTGCGAGCTTCGTCCAGCCGCAGTAGAGAAGGGCTTTTATCCGTGGATGGAGTGAGGCTGCCCACTATCATTACCTGCGGACGGCGCATTCCGTCGTGATACAGTCCCTGACCTTGCAGGCTGCTTTTCCAGGCTCCACCTTGTTTTGTATCGCGGGGGAAGAGGTCGATGTAGAGCAAACCAAGATAGCTGCCATCTTCATCATAAGCTTCCCAAGTACTTACGTCTTTGTGATATACTGGCACATCGTGGACTTGTTTCATGGTGATGCCGTAAATCTTATTGACCACTGTGAAAAGACCGTCGATCACATTTTCCACTTTGAACCAGGGCCGCAATTCCTCGGGATCGTAGGCATACATTTTTTCTTTGAGTTTATTGCTGTAATATGCCCAATCCCATCCCATCAGAGTGTCTATACCATCCAATTCTTTAGCTAGCTTGGCCACTTCCTCGCGTTCCTTCAGAGCGGCTGGATATGCCACTTCATACACTTTGTCCAAAAACTCTCTGGCCGTATCCACACTGGCTGCCATGCGGTCTTCAAGCACGTATTCAGCGTGATTTTCGTAGCCCAGGAGCTTGGCGCGTTCCTTGCGCAGGACAAGAGTGCGTTTGATGATATCCGAATTGTCATATTGGTCTTTGAAAGCGCGTGAATTGTAGGCAGTGGATATTTTGCGTCGGATTTCACGGTTTTTACAATAGGTGAGCAGCGGTGTTAAGCTGGAAGGTTGAAGGGTGAAGAGCCATCCGCTCTCCTTGCCTTTTTTACGTGCCGTAAATTCTGCGGCATCCAATACTCCTTGAGGTATGCCTTCCAGGTCTTTGGGATCGGTGATGTGCAACTCAAATGCATTGGTTGCGTTTAAAACGTTGTCGCTAAATTTGGGTGAGAGCTGTGAAAGCTCCATAGCGATCTCGGTAAAGCGTTTCTTCTCTGCATCTTTCAACAGTGCACCACCACGGATAAAGCTTTTGTAGCTGCGCTCGATCAGGCGATAGCGTTCTGCTCTACGTAGGGCTTCCTTATCACTGAGATCCTTTGGCAGAGTAGGTTTTGGCTTTCCGGCCACTTCTTCGGTATATACTGTTTTCACACGCTCGAAGATCTTGGGATCGGTAGCGATTGCCGAGCTAAATTCTGCCAGCATGGGAGAGATTTTTTGTGCTAGAGCTTTGAACTCGGCATCCGAATGAGCGCCTAAAAGGTTGAAATAGACCGTAGAGGCATAATCCAGTTCCACAGCTCCATTCTCCATAGCCAGGATCGTGTTTTCAAAAGTGGGGGCTTCTGGATTATTCTTCAAGGCTTCAATCTCTGCTTTGGCGGTTCTTAGTCCTTCTTCAAAGGCAGGCATGAAGTGTTCAAGTTTAATTTCATCAAAAGGGATTGCCTTCAGACGATGAGTGTTCTCTTTGCGTAGTAAGGGATTGTCTTGCATTCTCACTCCAATTTTGTAGAATATTATCTATTAAACACAAGTTATTGGCGGGCACTTAAACGTCAACTCTTTTTCCCGGTTTCTTGTCAGATTTGCTGGTGTCAGATCAAGCTGGGAAATTGCCACAGCTACCGAAGGACTCTTTTGAGTTTTTCTCCTCTTCCCCTTTGTTCGATGCAGTGATGAAGCTGATATCAAGCCGCTATCATCCTGTACTCACTCGATGATTACCCGATAATATCAGGTTCAAGTATAGATAAACCAGAGGAGGAACGAAGGTTTTGAATCATCGGTAGAAGTATCTGCAAAATTAGAGTTTGGCAGACCAGTAACATACGGCATACGTGTCTTGACGAGGCACTGGAGCCTTCTTTCAGCTCAAATTACAATGAGAAAGTAGCATCAGCGATCAGAGTAATCAGCAAACTGCGTAGAGATGCCAGAACACTCAACAAGCCAATGGACATTCAGTGTGTGTGTCAGCGAATCAGTATCCCCTACCCGGAAGATTTAGCTTTACTTATACAGCCCGGTAAAAATGATGTCACTTATGAGAGAATGCTTAACAAAAAAACATAAGGATATAGAAGAAAATGGAGACACTTAAACCCTTGGACAAGTTGAGGGTTCGCAAACAGAAGGCCATGCTCGGCGGCGGTGAAAAGCGTATTGCCGAGCAGCACGAGAAAGGCAAACTTACTGCCCGCGAACGCATTGAAAGTCTGGTAGATCCAGACAGCTTTGAAGAATTTGACCTCTTTGTGAGACATCAGTGCACAAACTTTGGCATGCAAGACACAGTATATGACGGCGATGGTGTGGTTACCGGCAGTGCGACTATCAATGGCCGCGTTGTCTATCTTTTTGCGCAGGATTTCACCGTCTTTGGCGGTTCGCTATCCAAAACTTATGCTGAAAAGATCTGTAAGATCATGGATATGGCGCTCAAAAACGGTTGTCCCTTGATCGGATTGAACGATTCGGGCGGCGCTCGCATCCAGGAAGGAGTTGATGCTCTGGCGGGTTATGCTGAGATCTTTTGGCGTAATGTGATGGCAAGCGGCGTGATTCCGCAGATTTCCGCCATATTGGGTCCCTGTGCTGGTGGCGCTGTTTATTCCCCTGCCATTACGGACTTTGTGGTGATGGAAAAGAACAACAGCTATATGTTCGTTACCGGTCCTAAAGTAGTAAAAACCGTACTCAACGAAACCGTGAGCATTGAAGATCTGGGCGGAGCCAAAATCCATGCCAGTAAAAGCGGTGTAGCGCATTTTATGACCAACAGCGAAGAGGAAACTCTGATGCTGATCAAGAAATTGCTATCCTATCTGCCGGCAAACAATATGGAAGACCCACCGGTCTATCCCAGCCCGGATCCCCTTACCAGAGCCTGTCCGGAGTTGGAAGAGGTAATCCCGGACAATACTAATAAGCCTTATGATATATTGGACGTGATTCACCCCGTCTTGGATGACGGCGAGTTTCTGCAGGTAATGGGTAATTTTGCCCAAAATATAGTTGTCGGTTTTGGCCGTCTTAATGGTTACAGCGTGGGAGTGGTGGCAAATCAACCCAAGGTATTGGCTGGAGTATTGGATATCGACGCTTCCATCAAGGCCGCTAGATTTGTGCGTTTCTGCGATTCCTTCAACATCCCATTGGTGGTGTTTGAAGATGTCCCCGGCTTCCTTCCGGGTACTTCTCAGGAGCACAATGGCATCATCCGCAATGGTGCTAAACTGCTTTATGCCTTTGCTGAAGCCACCGTACCCAAGATTACCGTGATCCTACGCAAAGCTTACGGTGGCGCATACTGCGTGATGAACAGCCGCCATATGCGTGCCGACCTGGTATATGCCTGGCCCAGTGCCGAGATTGCCGTGATGGGTCCCACGAGTGCAGTGGAAGTAATCTTCCGCAAAGAAGCAAAGGATAGTGATAATCCCAAGCAAGTGCTCAAAGATCGCGAAGAAGAATACCGCGAGGCATTCTCGAACCCATATCGTGCCGCCGAACGAGGCTATGTGGACGATATCATCGAACCAGCTCAGACCCGTTTCCGCTTGATCCGCGCCCTGGAAATGCTGGCAAACAAAAAGGATAGCATCCCACCGCGTAAGCACGGAAACATCCCTTTGTAGGATGTGATGATGCGTAAGATATCATTATTTATACTGCTGCTTGTGCCCTGGCTCTTGTGTGCGCAGGACCTAATGCAGGATAGCTCGCAAGCCAATGCTGATTCCCTTGTCTTGGCACGCGAGCGGGAAGTAGCATCAGAGTTCGGCTTTCGGGATAGTAACACTTTGAAAGATGTGGCAGTCAAGCTGGAAATCGAAGATATTGCTCGGTGGAAGCATGCGTTGAACCTGGAACCTGAAAACAAAGCTTTGGACAATATGAGTTTGCGACGCTTGGGCATCACCCCATATCAGGCTTTTCTGGCAAAACAGACTGTGGATTATGGCTTCAATGAGCTTAGTAGCCTTGGCACGGTTGCAGCAAAGCTGGATATACCTATCAAAAAGATGAAAGCGATGCTGGGATACAACGATTCCATGGATACCAGTCAGGACAATTTATCCCTGCAGGCCCTGAATATCGAACTGGAAACGATTAGCGGGTTGAAGGAAGACTTTGATGAACACATCCTTTCTTATAGCGGATCTGTGACATTGGTGGGCATACTTATTGTATTTAGTGCGCTATTGATTACCAGTATTATCATCAGCCAATTGGTACATCTGAATAAAAAGAAAGATGAGGAGAGCAAGATCACCGTAAGCAGTTCCGGTAAAGTGAAGAGCGCACCCAAAGACCTGAACAGCAATGTGATAGTGGCTGCAATCACGGCACTGCATATGCATAGAATGGATCTGGAAGAACGCCGCAAGATGGTGCTTACCTTCCGCCGCACCCCTACCAATCAATGGCGAGCAAGTGCAGTGCTCAGCATGCCAAACCGCGAAATGACTTCTGTAAGGAGACCCAAATGAAAACCTATAAACTCTTGATTAACGGTGAGCGCTATGACGCTCGCGTGTTGGAATACAGCAGTTCTCATGCCAAGATAAATATAAACGGTCATGACTACTTGGTGCAGATCGAAGAAGACCACAGCAGTGATGTTCCCAAACTGGGCGGTCAGGAAAAGGCCGTACCTATGGCTCCCGCATTTAACAGCGATTTTGACTTGGGTTCGGGGGAGATGCGTGCTCCTCTGCCCGGTGTGATTGTCTCCATTCCGGTAAAGGAAGGTGATGAAGTAAAGAGCGGTCAGACCATAATGATAATAGAGGCTATGAAGATGGAATCCGAGATTGCCTCGCCAGTAGATGCCAAAGTGGCAAAGATAGTAGCCAAAGAACGTGCTTTGGTTCAAGAAGGCGACATCCTCATGATTCTGGAAGGTGGCCAGGTTAAACAGAGCCCCACTGTGACCCGCAGACAAGTCCGCAGTGATGCAGTCCTTGCAACACAATCTGGATCAGCTCCCGTGGCAAGTCCCGCAGGCGATAAAAAGCTGATAGCTCCCATCCCCGGCACCATCATCGATGTGAAGGTAAATGTGGGACAGCGAGTTCATAATGGGGACGTAGCATTGGTTTTGGAAGCCATGAAGATGGAATCCGATATTCATTTCTTCCGGGACGGCGTAGTGAGTAAAATAAATATCAGCAAAGGCGACAGTGTTCAGGAAGGTGACATCCTGATCGAGCTGGAGGACTAAGGCATGCAGGAACTTCTACAATTTATCCAGACAACGGGATTCCTGAATGTGGAAATTGGCGATATCATAATGATTGCCGCTGGACTGTTCTTTGTGTATCTGGGTATCAGCAAGGAATTTGAACCTCTGCTATTGGTTCCCATCGGCTTCGGTATGGTCGTGGGAAATATTCCCGGAGTAGCGGAACAAGGATTAGGTGTACAGAGCGAAGGCTCTGTGCTGTCCTATCTGTATTTTGGGGTAAACAAAGGAATATATCCATCCCTGATCTTTTTGGGTGTAGGAGCGATGACGGATTTTAGCGCACTGATTGCGAATCCCAAGTTGATCCTATTGGGTGCTGCAGCGCAGTTTGGCATCTTTGCCACCTTTATTGGATCCATCCTGTTAGGCTTTACTATCCTGGAGTCTGCCTCCATCGGCATCATCGGTGGAGCGGACGGCCCAACCTCGATCTTTTTGGCCAGCAAGTTAGCACCCCATCTATTAGGCTCAATTGCCCTTGCAGCATATTCATATATGGCACTGGTACCGGTTATTCAGCCACCCATCATGCGTCTGCTTACCACCAAAAAAGAACGCCTGATCCGCATGAAACCTCTGCGAGTGGTATCTAAGAAAGAAAAGATATTCTTTCCCATTGTGGCATTTATCGTAACCACTTTCATAGCTCCGGGATCAGTTGTGCTTTTAGCTATGCTCTTTCTGGGTAATCTGCTCAAAGAAAGCGGTGTTACAGATCGCCTGGCAAATAGCGCTAAATCTGTGTTGATAGATGTGGTGACGGTGCTGATCGGGCTCACGGTAGGCGCAAAGACTACTGCAGATGTGTTCCTGACTCCTTCCACCATCAAGATTTTTATCCTGGGAGCTGCAAGCTTCTCCGTAGCAACAGCATCCGGAGTGATCTTTGCCAAGGTCATGAATCTGTTTTCCAAAAACAAAATCAATCCCTTCATCGGAGCTGCCGGTGTTTCTGCCGTTCCAGCCGCTGCCCGTGTAGCACAGGTGATGGGGCAGAAATACGACCGGGCAAACTACCTGGTGATGCATGCCATGGCACCAAACGTGGCAGGAGTGGTTGGCTCCGCTGTAGCAGCCGGCGTACTATTGGGACTCTTCGGTTCCTGATGCGAAACCTGCTCGCTATGATTGCCAATTGATATATAGGGTGCATAACCAATGGCTTGGGACCTCAAATCCCGGGCTTTTCTCTGCTCAACAGATGACAGATTAGACTCATATGTCCCTCAGCAACGAAACATTCCATTCTCTGTGGTTGTGGATATAGTTCCATAGCATTCCATTAAGCATGGCAATGAGTAAATGGGATAAAGGTACTGAATGAGCAAATTCATAAGAAGAAATTGGTTGACGAAATTGTAAGGGTATCAGTTTATGATACTATTGAGATTGTGTGCGCAGAGAGCATATGCCATCTCAATAATGCCAATATCGGCAGCCTATAAACACATGGACAACGACTTTTTTGGATATGGGACTCAATTCCCATGGACTTATTTTGTGATATAAAACATAATTCAGGGAGGAATTATGAAGAAACTACTTTTTATGTTTATGCTCAGCCTGATGATGGGCAGTGGGCTTTTTGCGCTTGCAGCAGGTGATATCGCCATCATAGCAGTGCACACAGATGCAAGCAAATACATGGCATTTGTTACTCTTACTGATATCCCTGCAAATACGGTTATCAGCTTCACCGATAATGCCTGGAATGCTACGACAGAGACTTGGCGGAGTGGTGAAGGAACCATTGCATGGTCAAACGAAGCTCAAACTGATGCAGGAACTGTAGTTCATATAGGCCTTGTTAGCCCTTTCTCAGCTAATGTTGGTACCGTTACAACCAGTTCGGGTTTTACCCTTTCTACAAGCGGAGACCAAGTATTGGCTTATGAAGGCACTACTGCACCTACCACAAACAATGATTCTACCTGGTTGTATGGATTTTCTACAGAGTCTTTCAGTTGGGGAGATTCTTCTACAACTTCTGATATCCCAACCGTACTAGCAGACTACTCTGTAGCAATTACGTTAACTACTACAGATGTTGATAACGCAGTGTTCGCAAATGGTAGTATATATATTGATATCATATCGGTAACTGGCAGTAAAAGTGAGCTACTCATGCTGTTCACCGATAATACAAAATACTTCATCAGTGACACAGCTATTGTTATCCCAGAATATACTTTCACAGTTACAGGCGGGGGGCTTCCTTTTGCCGCAACTCCCACCTTCAATCCAGAAGCGGGTACTTATTACACTACTCAGAGTGTTACTATCAGTACTACCACTCCCGGTGCGAGCATTTATTATACATTGAATGGAGATAATCCTACGGATGCCAGCACCCAATACACATCAGCCATACAGATTACTACAAGCACGACCGTAAAGGCTATAGCCTACGCAAGCGGCTATCAGCCCAGTTCAATAGCAATGGCTGATTATGTGATTGAGACCCCGCAATACGCCACGATTCCATATACCCAAACCTTTGATGCGGATATGGGAGATACCTACAGCTATAGCGTGTCTGGTCCCACCAAAACCTGGTACTACACTGATGGCACAGCAGCAATAAATGGTTACAATTCTGGTGATACCGAAGAGGATTGGCTAATCCTGCCTGGTTTGAACATGAACCTAAATTCATACGAAAAGATGAGCTTTGAAACATGGGGTTTGTATGGAACTCCCGGAGTTGATAACTATTTGAAGCTTTTTTACTCTACAAACTATGCTGGAGTCGGTAATCCCAGCAGCGCTACTTGGACAGAGATTTCCTTCACATCACCATCGGAACCTGATGTCTGGGCAAATTCCGGACTATTGGATCTATCCGGCATCTCAGGCACAAGTGTATTCTTTGCCTTTAAATACTATGCTGTTGCCGGTAACTACACATATTGGAAGGTAGATAACATCAATATCTACAATCTGGATCCCGGTCAAGCGGTGGTCACAGTAAGTACTTCTTCTCTCAGCGGATTCAATTATGAGGTGGACCAAGGTCCATCCGAAAGCCAGACCTTCACAGTGAGCGGAGTAAACTTGAGCGGCTCGATCAGTATTGTTGCATCAGCAAACTATCGGGTTTCTAGCAATGGCACGTTTTATAGTACCAGTCTTTCCCTTACTCCTGTAAGTAGTACCGTTGATGTAAAAACAATTTATGTAAGATTGACCTCTGGTCTTTCTATTGGGGATTATCCGGGAACCATTACCATCAGCTCCACCGGAGTAGATCAGCAAACCATTACTCTTAGCGGTGCCGTTACTGAGCCAATCCCTCCAGCGGCAAACCTGTTCTTCAGCGAATATCTTGAGGGTAGCAGCAACAACAAAGCTCTGGAGATCTACAATGCTTCCGGAGCACCTGTAGTTCTTTCCAATTATAGAGTTGATCTCTATGCTAATGGAGCTACCACTCCGGGTAATACACTTACATTGTCTGGCACATTGGCAGACGCTAGTATGTTTATTATAGCGAACGCCAGCTCAATTCCGACGATCCTGGATGTGGCAGATGTTACCGCCACAGTTACCTATTTTAATGGCGACGACGCTGTAGCCTTGGTATATATTCCGGATGAATCGATCATTGATGTTATTGGTGAAATCGGTAATGATCCAGGTACTGCATGGAATGTGGCGGGTGTTACCAATGCCACACTGAATCACACCCTAATCCGTAAACCTACAGTTGCTACTGGAAACTCAAACTGGGCAGCACAACAGGGTACCAATGCTGAAGATAGTGAATGGATCGTGATGGCGCAGGATTACATTGCTGATCTGGGTCTTCACACCTACAATCCCGGGGGCAATCCTATGGCTTCTGCACCTGTATTTGATCCTCCCGCTGGTGCTTATTTAGTTCCGATCAACGTGAGCCTCAGCAGCTCTACTCCTGATGCAGTAATCCGTTATACCACAGATGGTTCAGAGCCCACCGCAACGTATGGTACAATTTATTCCACTCCTATCGCTATCTCTGCCTCCACTACTATCAAAGCCATAGCCTACGCCGATGGATATGATCCCAGCATAGTGGTGGAAGCTACCTACGCTTATCCTACTCCCATCAGCAATATCGCTGCCCTGAGAACGCAACCTACCGGAAATACATATGTTTATACTCTCACCGGTGAAGCTGTACTCACATTCCAACTGAGCAACCGCAATCAGAAGTACATTCAAGATGCTACTGCAGCTATCTTGATTGACGATTACTCAGCAGTGATCACGAGTACCTACAACCTTTATGATGGCATCACAGGCATCACAGGGTATCTGAGTCTTTATAACCAACTTCTGCAGTTTATTCCCGTTGCCGATCCCGGTCCTGCTACTTCTGCGAATAACGTTGTGGAACCGGAAGTGCGAACCTTGGCGAGCCTTACCAGTGCTGATCAGTGCAAACTGATCAAGGTGATGGATATTAGCTTCTTATCGACGGGTACCTTCTCATCCTCGGCTCAGAATATCAATGTGGAGGATGCTTCCGGAAGCCTCGTCCTGAGAACCTTCACTGGTGCGGATTATGCTGGCACTACTATCCCAGTCGATCCCGTGAATCTTATCTGTCTGGTGGGTCAATACGGCGATGATATGCAGATCGGACACCGTTTCCTTAGCGATATCGAAATGCCTCTGAGCAGCCCGGAGGTGGATATCGCCTTGATGGATACCATGCTGCATCTCAGTTGGCCTGCGGTTAGCGGCGCCACTAGCTACAGAGTGGAAGCAGCGGATAATCCCTATGCCACCGCGTTCACCACGGTGGGTACCACAAGTTACACTGAGATGCTGATTACTCCTTCTGCATCAAAGAAATTCTACCGTGTAATAGCTTTACCCTGATTGACAAACATAAATCATATCTGCGGGATGCCACAAGGTGTCCCGCTTTTTTGGTTTGCCCCAAAGCTTCGCTGTACTCAGCTTTGGGTACCCCGGAAGTTACCTCACAAAAAAACTGCGCATTTCCGTGGGGATCCCGGTAATACTCTTCAAACCTTCCGCTGTTGAGCCTGACAATTCGCGATAATTTGGGTAAATCTGTGGACAAAAAAAGCATCAAGATGTCTCTTTATGTAAAGCAGTGCCGAAGTAGATATAAAGGCGTTATCATCCTATGCTCACTCGATGATAACCCGACTATATCAGGTTCATCTCTAGATAACCCAGAGGAGGAAAATAGAATAAAACATAGGCTGAACGGTGTCTTTCGTACCGGTGATCGCCGCAGCGCCGAAAATTGTAGAAAGGTATCCTCCAGTACGGAACCCCTCACTTTAACACCGTCAGGTAGGGTAACATTATATATTTTGTATCTCATTGTTTACCTATACGTGATATGGTCAAATGGACTTCAATATCTGGGGTGGATTCTATGCAACGAAGTCCAAGCCACCACTTAACTTATTTAAACAGAGGTAGTATGGGTGAACTCTGTGTATTACTTGGGTTTAAGTCTGATGTAATAATGTCTGATATCTTTCAGGTGTGCAGAAGAAAAGCATTGACATATTTCGGGGACTGAAAAACAAGGTTATGAATAAGAATAAAAGCAAGAACATAGAGTGAGCCGTAAAAAAAGTAATTGACAAAAAAAGTGGTTCGAAATTGATTGGCAAAACCTTACGCCGATGTAGCTCAATGGCAGAGCAATTGATTTGTAATCAATAGGTTGGGGGTTCAACTCCCTTCATCGGCTCCATAGATGTGGAGAGGTTCCCGAGCGGTCAAAGGGAACAGACTGTAAATCTGTCGTCAGACGACTTCGGAGGTTCAAATCCTCCCCTCTCCACCACATTTGCCTTAGCGGGAGTAGCTCAGTTGGCTAGAGCATCAGCCTTCCAAGCTGAGGGTCGCGGGTTCGAACCCCGTTTCCCGCTCCATTTTTTTTAAATGTCATCTCTTTTTGGGTGGCGTAGAGACAGGCTCAAGTAGCTCAGTAGGTAGAGCGCATCCTTGGTAAGGATGAGGTCACCGGTTCAAATCCGGTCTTGAGCTCCATTTTAAGAGCAGGTTACGAAGTTTGCGGAAGCTTTTGTAATCCGGCTAAATTTTTTATAGCGAATAATACAAGGACATGGAATAGTAATTCCAGGAGGAACAATGGCAAAAGAAAAATTCGTACGTACCAAGCCACACGTAAACGTTGGTACGATTGGTCACATTGACCATGGTAAGACCACGCTCACCGCGGCGATTACCGCTTACCTTTCAAAAAAGGGCGGAGCCAAATTCCGTTCTTTCGATAGTATTGACAATGCCCCAGAAGAAAAGGCTCGTGGTATTACCATTGCCACTTCTCACGTTGAATATGAAACTGACACTCGTCACTATGCCCACGTTGACTGCCCTGGTCATGCCGACTACATCAAAAACATGATCACTGGTGCCGCTCAGATGGACGGTGCGATTCTCGTTGTAAGCGCATATGACGGCCCCATGCCTCAGACCCGTGAGCACATCCTTCTCGCCCGTCAGGTAGGTGTGCCTGCCATCGTAGTATTTATGAACAAATGCGACCTCGTTGATGACGAAGAGCTGTTGGACCTGGTGGAAATGGAAGTGCGTGAACTTCTTGACAAATATGAATTCCCCGGCGACGAAATTCCCGTGATTCGCGGTTCTGCCCTCAAAGGTTTGAATCAGGATCCCGATGGAGAAGCTCAGATTCAGGCTTTGATGGACGCTGTGGACAACTACATCCCGCTTCCTGACCGTGCTGTTGACAAACCCTTCCTGATGCCCGTGGAAGACGTGTTCTCCATCCCCGGCCGCGGCACTGTTGCCACCGGTCGTGTGGAACGCGGTGTGGTGAAGGTTGGCGACAAGATCGAGCGCGTAGGTATCCGCGAGACAGTGGAAACCACCTGCACCGGCGTGGAAATGTTCCGCAAGCTTCTGGATGAAGCTCAGGCTGGCGACAACGTAGGCTTGCTGCTGCGCGGCTTTGCCAAGACCGACGTGGAACGCGGACAGGTGCTTGCCAAACCGAAATCCATCACTCCTCACACCAAGTTTATTGGTCAGACCTATATTCTTACCAAAGACGAAGGCGGACGCCACAAACCGTTCCAAACCGGTTATCGTCCCCAGTTCTATTTCCGTACCACCGATGTGACCGGAACCCTCACTCTGCCTGAAGGCATCAAGATGGTTATGCCCGGCGACAACGTGGAAATAAATGCCGAACTCATTACCCCGATTGCTATGGAGCAGGGACTTCGCTTCGCTATCCGCGAAGGTGGTCACACCATCGGCAGCGGTGTTGTATCCAGCATTATTGAGTAAGCTGTACAAACCGGAAAAGAAAGATGAGAGATATAGTAATCCTGGCTTGCGAAGAGTGCAAGAATCGTAATTATACCACGACGCGCAATAAACGCAAGCATCCGAACAGAATGGAGCTGAAGAAATATTGCCCCACCTGCCGGAAACACACAAATCACAAACAGCGCTAAACGCTGATTAATAGATGTTGCAGGACAGTAGTTCAACTGGTAGAGCACCGGTCTCCAAAACCGGGGGTTGCGGGTTCGATTCCTGCCTGTCCTGCCAACATTATTTTCCGGAGATCGTTTTTGGCGATGCGCCGGGGAAAATGGTGAGATAAATGAAATTTGAAAATGTAAGTCGCTTTTTCCGCGATGTGCGTTCTGAGATGAAATCGGTTAGCTGGCCTGGTAAGGATGACCTCAAAGAGGGTACAGTGGTGGTGATAGTAATGTCCGCCATCGTGGCCATCTTTCTCTCCTTGGTGGATTTTGGCTTTTCGAAGATCTTGGAACTGCTGTTTTAAGGGGAAGACCTGTGGCAATGAAATGGTATGTAATCCATACCTACTCAAGTTTTGAGAACAAGGTAAAGACCGCGATCGAAAAGGGTCTGGAAGGAACCGAACTGGGTAAATCCGTCGGGCAGATATTGGTGCCCGTACGCAAGACTTTTGTCATCCGGGACGGTAAGAAGATCGAGCGGGAACGCAAGGTTTTTACCAGTTATGTGATCCTTGAAGCAGAAATGAGCCAGGAACTGAAGACCTATATCCTGAGCATGGCTGGTGTGACCAGTTTTTTGGGCATGAGCAAGGAACACAAAGACCCCATCGCACTACCTCAGGAAGAAGTGGATCGCTTGCTGGGCATAGCAGATCCGGATCGCGATTTCAAGACTTTTTCATATATGCCGGGAGACTTGGTGCGTGTGATATCCGGACCTTTCTCCGATTTTGAGGGCATCGTGCAAAAAACTGCCGATGAAGGCAACAAGCTGGTGATCGATGTTACGGTGTTTGGCCGTCGCACCCCTGTAGAGCTTAATGGAAATCAAGTAGAACTGATTAAGAAATAGATATTATACAAAGAGGAAATAAATCATGGCAAAACCAAAAGATGCCGTAGCAATCATAAAACTGCAATTGCCTGCCGGTAAAGCAACTCCGGCTCCTCCGGTCGGTCCCGCATTGGGTCAGGCTGGTGTGAATATACCAGAATTCTGCCGCCAGTTTAACGATAAAACTCAAGATCAACCCGGAATGGTGTTTCCGGTAGTGATCTACGTAGCAAAGAATAAATCATTTACTTTTGAGATCAAGACTCCTCCAGCCAGCGTACTGATAAAAAAAGAAGCAGGCCTTGCAAAAGGTTCCGCTACCCCAAACAAAGCCAAAGTGGGGAAATTGAATCAAGCGCAGCTGAAGACGATCGCCGAACTCAAAATCCAGGATATGAATTGCCATTCCCTTGAATCCGCTATGAGTATGATCGCAGGTACTGCACGGAGCATGGGCGTCACCATCGAAGAGTGACCCCGCCCGGTGCAGGAGATAGTATTCATAAAGGAGATTCAATGAAACATAGTAAAAGGTACAAAGTCGCCTATGCGATGTATGACCGCCAGAAACGTTTTGATCTCGACGATGCACTCAAACTGCTCAAGAGCCTGCCGGCTCCGAAGTTTGACGAAACGGTCGAAATTCACTTCAATCTTGGCGTGGATCCTCGCAAAGCCGATCAGCAGATCAGAAACTCGCTGGTTCTGCCCCATGGAACGGGTAAGACAATGCGTGTGTTGGTCTTTGCTGAAGGTGACAAAGCAGACGAAGCCAGAAATGCTGGCGCCGATTACGTTGGAGTAGATGAACTCGTGGAAAAAATCACCGGTGGGTGGTTCGATTTCGACGTGGTCATCACTACTCCGAACCTGATGGGACGTATCGGAAAATTAGGCCGTGTCCTCGGTCCGCGCGGACTGATGCCCAATCCCAAAGTGGGAACCGTAACCATGGATATTGCCAAAGCCGTTGCAGAAGCAAAAGGCGGAAAGGTCACTTACAGAGTGGATAAATTCGCCAACCTGCATGTTCCGGCCGGCAAGATCAGCTTTGAAGAAGGCAAATTGAGAGACAACGTGAAAGCCATTCTCTCTGCGGTTCTCAAAGAACGCCCTGCAACCCTCAAGGGAGTTTTTATTAAGAGCATCACTCTGTGCACAACCATGGGCCCCGGCATCAAACTACAGGTCGCAAGCGCAACCTTGGCAGCAAAGAGCTAAAGGGAGGCACGAAAACATGGTTCAACAATACAAAGTAGATACTGTAAAGAACCTCGTCGAAAGACTGAGCAGCGCAAAAGCGATCGTACTAGTGGATTACAAGGGAATAAACATCGAACAGGTGAATGAACTGCGCAACCGCTTCCGCACAGAAAAGGTGGATTATCTGGTGCAGAAAAACACACTGCTCAAAATTGCATTGAACGAACTGGGAATCACCGAACTGGATGACTATCTGAAAGGCCCCACTGCCGTAGCTGTATGCCTGGAAGAAGAAGTTGCCCCCGCTCGTGTGATTGCGAAGTTCATAAAAGAAGTAATGGAAGAGGCCGACTATCCCAGCTTCAAAGCCGGATACGTGGCAGGACATGTATTTAGCCCCAAAGAGCTTAAAGCTCTGGCTACCCTTCCCAGCCGTGATGAACTACTGGCCAAAGTACTGGGCAGCATGACTGCTCCGCTCACCGGGTTCATGGCGGTAAACCAGGGTGTAATCCGCAAATTCATATATGCGGTGGACGCACTCGCAACAAAACAAGCTGATGCCAGCTAATCAAGAATTATTTATATATCCGATGGAGGAAAGATGTCCGATAAAAAACAACAAGTAATTGACCTGATTAAAGAAATGACCGTTCTTGAGCTCTCTGAACTCGTCAAAGAAATGGAAGAGATATTTGGCGTATCCGCCG